>JBMFUH010000277.1:0-7897 GCA_049966735.1 Isosphaeraceae bacterium | reverse complement strand
GTGGAGGGCGCCGCTCACCCCGTGAATCGCCAGTCCCGTCTTGTCACGGGCCGCAAGGACCTCCGCCTGATCGAGATGGTTGGGACTGATCAGCTCGACCCCCTCGAACCCGGCCTCCTTGAGGAGATGGAAGGCGGGGAGGATTGGCCCCCTGGTGACGTCCCCCAGCATGTACGCCTTCTTCCAGCGCCCCGCCGCGGCCTGGGCAGCGTGGCCGCGTGTCGCCGTGAGGGGAACCGTCGCGCCGGCCAGGGTCGCTCCCGCCGCCTTGACAAACGTTCTGCGATGAACAGATTTCATGATGATCGTCACCTCGATGCCATGGAAGGATCTGGATCAGCGTTGCAATCAGAGCTGAAGTTCGGCCAGCTTGGTCTCGAGCAACTCTCCCACGAGCGCGGGGTTGGCCTTGCCGCCGGTCTGCTTCATCACCTGGCCGCGGAGAAAACCCTTGACCGCCTCGGGCTTCTTCTTGCCCCGCTTCAATTCATCGATCGCCTGGGGGTTGGCGGCGATGGCGGCGGCGACCGCGGCGGCGATCTGGTCGCGGTCGGAGACCATCTTGTAGCCGCCCTTCTCGATGATGACCTCGGCCGGGTCGCCGGTCTCGATCATCCGGCCCAGGACCTCGCGTCCCTGGTTCGTGTTGACCTCGCCCCGCTTCACCCGGTTGATCAGGTCGGCCAGGCCGGCGGGGGAAACCGGAAATTCCGCCACGGTCAGCTTCTTCTCCTTGATTGTCCTCAAGACGTCCTGCTGAATCCAGTTGCTGGTCAGCTTGTACTCGCCCGTGGCGCGGGCCACCTCGTCGTAGTAATCGGCCACATCCTGCCCCTGCTCGACCAGCACGTTCGCGTCGTAGGGGGACAGCCCGTACTCCGTTTCGAACCGGTCGCGGCGAGCCGCGGGCAGCTCGCCGATCGACTCGCGGATCCTCGCCAGCCAGGGCTCGTCCACTACCACGGGAACGAGATCGGGCTCGGGGAAGTAGCGATAATCGGCCGCCGTCTCCTTCTCGCGCTGGGGCTTGGTGATCTCTTCCACGTCGCTCCAGCCGCGCGTGGTCTTGGGCGCGTCCTTGATGGTCAGCCCGTCTTCCCGCCACTTTTCGTATTGCCGCTCGACCTCGTGGAGCAGGGCCTTCTCGACGGCCCGGAAACTGTTCAGGTTCTTGATCTCCACGATCGGCGTGGCGATCGTTTTGCCGTCCTGGTGAATGTGCAGGTTGACGTTGGCGTCGCACCGCAGCGAGCCCTCCTGCATCTCGCAGTCGGAGACTCCCAGGTAGCGCAGGGTCAGCCGCAACTCCTCCAGACAGCCGCGGGCATCGGCCGGACTGCGGATATCCGGTTCGGTGACGATCTCCATGAGCGGGATGCCCGCGCGGTTGAGGTCGACCTCCGAGAGCTCGCCGGCGGCGTGGGTCAGCTTGCCGGTGTCTTCCTCGAGGTGCACCCGCGTCAGTCCGCACCGGCCGCCCCCCCCTCCGTCTTTCCGAGTGGGGATCGGCAGCCAGCCCCCTTTGGAAAACGGCAGGTCGTACTGGCTGATCTGGTAGTTCTTGGGCAGGTCGGGATAGTAATAGTTCTTCCGGTCCCACTTGGTGAAACTCGCGATCTCGGCGTGGAGCGCCACCGCCGTGCGCAGGGCCAGGTCGAACGCCTTGCGGTTCATGACCGGCAGCGTCCCCGGCAGCCCCAGGGAGACCGGGTCGGTCTGGGTATTGGGCGGCAGCCCAAACTCCGTGCCGCACCACGAGAACATCTTGCTCTCGGTGAGGAGTTGAACGTGAATTTCCAGGCCGATGATGATGTCGTAAGAATGATCCATTGAATGGTCTCGATTCGAAAACTCTCAGAGCCCAGACGCGGTTTTCGCTCCTGGTCGAACCATGGGCTGAACGGTCCAGTTCGCGTCGTATTCCTCGAACGAGGGACTGATGCTAGAGAGCCCACCCTTGTTAACCTTCGATTTGCTGCTCACGACCAGATTCACGAAACGGAGGATCCCTGTATCTGCCTTGTAATACTCGATCAAGTATTGCCAGATCTCATGATAGTACACATCTTCTTCGGCCTCACCGATCCCGCGAGAGACGAAGATGAAAAGGATAACATCCCAGTCCGTGTTGATCTTGTAGTAGATCCAGAAGTCATTCTTGGCCCACCCCTTCGTCTCCGCGTAGCTCGTAAGGGCGCGGGAAACCTCGCCCACAATCCGCCTCAAGTTTGCTTCTGAATCCATGGCATGACTCCCTTGTTCTGGTCCTGAAGGCTGGTCAACAGATCGATGGCATCTTGCCTGGACCACCTCGAATCGGGTTTGTACCTGTACTCATCGAGTTGCTGCGAATACTTCAGGACGCGGGACCAGTTCTGGCCGACATTCGTGTTCTTGAAAACCGGGTCATCGAGCTTCTGCCTCAATCCCGCCATGGTCGCCAGACCGTAGAGGTCGTGGATTCCAAAAATCCTGGGCAACTGTGCGAGCGCGAGAAGCCTACAGATCTTTGCCTTCAAGAGAATCTCGATGGCGTAGATCCCCGTCGAGATCGCCGTTGCATGTCGGCCGGCCGCAAGGGGGGCGTTGGCATCTGCCATCCTGTCTTGCCATGCTGCATCCAGGTCCGCAGCAAATTCACCGAGGCTCGTGTACTTGGCTGCACCCGACATTATACAAGTCCCGGCCGCTTCAGGTGCCAGTCGGTGGCCCGCTCGAAGACCCGCGCGGTCCGCAAGAGCCGGTCCTCGGCGAAGGCTGGCGCCAGGAGCTGGAGGCCGATTGGCAGGTTCGCCCTGGTCAGTCCGCAGGGGATCGACAGGCCGGGAATGCCCGCGAGGTTGGCCGTGATCGTGTAGATATCGGAAAGATACATGGCCAGCGGATCGGCCGTGCGCTCGCCCAGCTTGAACGCGGGGGTTGGCGAGGTGGGGCCGACGAGCACGTCCACCTCCTTGAACGCCGCGTCGAAGTCGTTGCGGATCAGCCTGCGCACCTTGAGCGCCTGGTTGTAATACTGGTCGGCGTAGCCGGCAGAGAGGGCGAACGTCCCGAGCATGATCCGCCGCTTGACCTCGGCCCCGAACCCCTCCGCCCGGCTGGCCATCATCATCCGGACCAGCGGAGCGAGGTTCTCCTCGCCGGGATATTTGGGCGAGAAGTCCTCCGCGCGGTGGCCGTAGATCGTGCCGTCGTACCGCGCCAGGTTGCTCGAACATTCGGCCGGCGCCACGATGTAATAGGCCGGAACGCCCGCACGGGTATAGGGCAAGGAGACCTCCTTGATGGTCGCGCCGGCTTTTTGATAGACGGAAATCGCCTCGCGAACGGCCGCCTCCACCTCGCCGTCCAGTCCCTCGCCGAAGAATTCCTTCACCACGCCGATGCGTAGCGACTCCGGGGGCGTGTCCAGGGTCGCCGGGTAATCGGGGACGGGGTCGTGCACGCTCGTCGAGTCGCGCGGGTCATGGCCGGAGATGACCTTGAGCAGCAGTGCCGTATCGGCCAGATCGTGGGCGAACGGGCCGATCTGGTCGAGCGAGCTGGCAAAGGCGATCAGGCCGTAGCGGCTGACCCGGCCGTAGGTGGGCTTGAGGCCGACGACGCCGCAAACGGCCGCCGGCTGGCGAATCGACCCGCCGGTGTCCGAACCCAGGGAAACCGGCGCCAGATCGGCGGCCACGGCCGCAGCCGAGCCGCCCGATGAGCCTCCCGGCACCCGGCTCTCATCCCAGGGATTCTTCGTGGGGCCATACGCGCTATTCTCAGTGGACGAGCCCATCGCGAACTCGTCCATGTTTGTCTTGCCGAAGAGGATTGCACCCGCTTCCTTCAGCCGAGTGATCACCGTGGCGTCGTAAGGAGGCCGGAATTTCTTGCTGTCGTCCGTGAGCGTCGCGCCGAGCATCCGGCTGCCGCAGGTGGTGGGTTCCCCTTGAACGCAGAGCACGTCCTTGATCGCCACCGGCACTCCCGCCAGGAGCCCGACCGGCTGTCCCGCCTTGCGCCGGGCGTCGATCTCCCGGGCCTGGCTGAGGATCTTCTCGGCGTTCAGGTGAACAAAGACTCCCAGCCGTTCCAGGCGGCTTGCCTTGTCCAGATAACCCTTGACGATCTCCTCGGAGCTGATGGCCCCTTGCTTCATCTGGGCCAGGAGTGCACTCGCCGTGCCGCTATTCATCACTCTCGATCCTGTTCCAAGTTAAGTTCGGGCCGAACGGTTCCCGCGCTGGCTCGGGCGCATCTCACGCCGCGGACACGAGCGTCTGCCCTGCCCGCTAGGACTCACTCCAGCACGGCCGGAACGAGGAAACTCTCCTGGTTCCGCTTGGGGGCATTGGTGAGCGCGGCCTCGCGGGGAAGCGGCTCGCCCCGAACGTCCTCGCGGAAGACGTTGCGAACCTCGACGCCGTGGGCCAGCGGCTCGACGTTGGCGGTGTCAAACTGCCCGAGCTGAGCAACGTAATCCACGATCGAATTGAGCTGCTCGGTGAACATCTCCAGCTCATCGGGGCTGACGCGCAATCGTGCCAGGATTGCGACTTTCGCAACATCGTCGATCGAAAGCGACATGGGTCTCGAGATCCTTCCGGGCGAACCCGCTTCGCGCGTTGCGCGCTCGCGCGGCGTGGCCCCTAAGCAGCGATGGCGCCCCGGCCTCGCGGCCGGCGGCCCGCGCGTTGCGCGCTCGCGCGGCGTGGCCCCAAGACCAGTAATGGCTGGGTGACCCGCCGTGAACCCCCGCGCGTCGCGCGCTCGCGCGGCGTGGCCCCGCCATCCTTTGGTTGACTGCAAGAACGACGCCAGTCTGCCAGATTCGCCCCGTACGTTCAAGGTTCGCGAAAATGCCTGGGCGCTTCCAATCCGCTCGTCGGCTACGAGCCCGTCTGAGAATCCTCCTGTCGACGCAGGCTGGTGCCAGCCAAGGAGCGGCTCCGAACAAGCGTGAAATCCGCAACCGATTCTGCCACAAGGACTCAACGCTCGAGGCCGGGCGATTGGACAGGCTGCTCGGGCCGGACTCCGTCACATCACGGCTTGAAAATCAAATCAGCCGCGGATTTTCACGTGATTCAGGTCGAACACTACGCTCAGGGCAACCTTATGTCTCGAACATCCGTCGAGCTTGGGCGCCTGTTCCTGCCGTCGGACGAGCAATGCTGGTTTCCGATGTTCGGGAAGATTGAGAGTTTCACCAGGGTCGACGCCGATAAAAAGATCCGGTTCGAGCGCTCGGCGCAGAGCACGGAAACCTACAAGGTCATGCAAGGAACGATCAAGGTAAACACTCGACCCTCCGACCAGACGTTCAAGGTGAAGTACCGAGTCGGCACCCCCATTTCGGACCAGCTCAAGGACGTGCAATACGAGTTCGGCCAGCAAAAGGCGAACGACCCCACGCGAGAGGAGCAGGGACGGATGCTGGACGAACAGTTGAAGATCGCCGACAGGCAGCGGGACGAACTGCGGGCAAGTTCTTGGTCGCGCCGCGGCTGGTCCTGGTCCGACACCTTGCCTTCGACCGTTGGTGCCCTGTGCCTGCTTGCCGGCTTTTCCATCTGGCTGACAAGGCGAATCCGGCGAACCTGAGAGCCGTTTTGAACCTTCCATTGAAGAGTCATGAATCGAAGGGGATGAGTGGGCATGATCTCACTGTTACTCTGCCTGTGGGGCGCGTCGCCCGCAGACGCTCCCGACTTGCCCCAGTCTGGGCAAGTCGCCTAGTATTCCTGCGGTCCCGTCTCCCTGTACCTCTTTCTGAGGCTGAATGGGGTCAAGACCTCCTACGACGACGTGCTGGCGGCGTTCGGGCCTCGCTCGAAGGAGGGCGACACGTTGGCGAGCATGAAGAAAGCCGCCGGCATTTGCGGGTTCGCGGTCAACTGCCTCCGGGTGCAGACGCTGAGGGACCTCCGGCAACCGGTGATTGCCTACTTGAACCCGGGCAACTGTACGAACGTGGGTCACTACGTCGTCCTTCGGCCGGTCGGTGAGACTGGCACCATGGTGCAAGTGATCTCTCCTCCCTCGATGCCGCGAGTAAGGGACCGGGCGTCCGTCTGCGCGGAGCCGGCATGGACCGGAATTGTCATTGTCCCGGCGAACAACCGACCGTACGCTACCAGCATCATTGTCGGCTTCATCGGATTCTGTGGGGTGGTTGGGGCTGCCGCCTCAGCGCGCTCGGCCGCGCTGCGCGGCCTGGCAAGGAACTTCCTGCCGAGATCGTGGACTGCCATCTATGGCCGACGCCACGCGGAAGCCACGAGGATCCTCGACCCGCCGTAAGCCCGCTATGTCCGCTGTCCGGGCTTGGATGCCATCGAGTAGGGTTTCAATCTACCCCACTTCTTTCCAGGATCGCGCGCGGGTCGGGCCAGGCTCTGTCGTCACCGGTTTGACGCTGGTGGGTATCGTCTTCTAGGATAAGCAACAATGTGAAGGCAGGCTCACGATTGTTGGAGCCGGCTGGTGAGTCTCTTCAGGAGGGGGAATCGCGTGCGATGAGTGTGAACGGACCCGTCGCCATCATCCTGGCCGCCGGCCAGGGCAAGCGGATGAAGTCGGATAAGGCCAAGGTGCTCCACGAGGTCTGCGGCCGACCGATGATTCACTATGTCGTGGATGCCGCCCGAGGCGCGGGGGCCCGGACGATCATCGTGGTCGTGGGTTACGCCGGCGACCAGGTCCGCGCCTCGTTGCGTGACGAGCCGAATATCGTCTTCGCCACCCAGGCGGAGCAGCTTGGAACCGGCCACGCCGTCAAGGTCTGCCGCCCGCTGCTGGCTGACTATCACGGACCACTCATGGTCCTCGTCGGCGACGAACCCCTCCTGAGGCCCGAGCCTCTGGCCGACCTCTTCGCCCGCCAGGAGCACGAGCAAGCGGCCTGCCTGCTGGGCACGGCCCGGGTTCATGACCCGATGGGCTTCGGACGCATTCTCCGCGACTCCGCCGGGCGGTTTCTGCGGATCGTCGAGGAACGCGACTGCAACCCTGAAGAGAAGGCCATCCACGAGGTCAACCCGAGCTGCTACGTCTTCGAGCTGCCCACGCTCTGGGAGGCTCTGGAACGCCTGGGAACGAGCAACGCCCAGCACGAATACTACCTGACCGACGCCCCCGAACGGCTGATGGCCATGGGGCACAAGGTGAGCGCGCTCAACGTGTTGCGAACCGACGACATTCTCGGCGTCAACACCCGCCAGCACCTCGCCCAGGCCGCCTCCGTGATGCAAGAGCGAATCCAGGACCACTGGATGACCGAGGGGGTCACGATCGTCGATCCCCACAACACCTACATCGACGGCCGGGCGGAGATCGGCCGCGATACGGTCATCTATCCCTTCACCGTGATCTCAGGCGCCGTGAGGATCGGCCCCGACTGCCGCGTGGGACCGTTCACCCACCTCCGCGACGGCACGGTTCTGGAACGCGCCGTCGAGGTCGGGGCTTTCGTGGAGGTGAGCCGCTCCCACATCGATTCGGGAACGGTCGCCCGGCATCTCTCTTACCTGGGAAATGCCGAGGTGGGCAAGAACGTCAACATCGGCGCCGGGACGATCACCGCCAACTACGACGGGAAGCGCAAGAATCAGACCGAGGTGGGCGCCGGGGCGTTCATCGGTTCCGGGGCGATCATGGTGGCCCCGGTCAAGATCGGGACTGATGCCGTCGTCGGCGCCGGCGCCGTGGTTACCCGTGGCAAGCACGTGGAAAGCGGCGACACGGTCGTCGGCGTGCCCGCCCGATCCCTCTCCGCCAAACTCAACGCCCACTGACCAAGCTGCCTGACGTTCGGCGTTATTCAGCGCGGGAAAGCGGTGTCTTGGGAACGTCGGACTTGGGATAACGCAGGCCCTTGTAGGGGTAAGGGCCACCCACGATTCCCATACGC
>JBMFUH010000276.1:0-7907 GCA_049966735.1 Isosphaeraceae bacterium | reverse complement strand
GCGATCCACCCGAAAACCGCTCTAGATGGCAGATGGCAAATGCCGAATGGCAGATGGCAACCGGCGGCTGACAACGAGCAACTAGCAACTGACAATCAGAAGGCCGGGTTTCGTTCCCGGAACGCGTACGCATTCTTCTCGGCTACCGACCAGTTCTTCGCGCGGGCCTTGGCGATGATCTCGCTGATCTCCCTGTATTCCGACTCGCTCAGCCCTCCCTCGGCGTGCCGGGCGTCGATCAGCCTGGCGTCCTGCTCCACCTCGGCCATGTGCTTGAGCGATACAGCCGTCAAGAGAGCCTCGAAGGCCCGGGCGTTCTTGACATCGTTCACGCTCGGCCCGCCGCATCCGACAAGCGCCGGGGGCATGCTCAGAAGGAGCGTGGCGAGCAAGGCGCGGGAGCGGTCGATCCTGTGCGGCCGGTCAATACGCGTCGGCACTGATCACCTCCCCGTTCGATCGGCTGGAGAGCGCCTGCCAGCTCAGTAGGTTGATCGTCTGCTTGATGAACCGGACCGATCCGTCTCCCATCAGCACGTTGGCCCCGCCGGGATGGAGCGAATAGAACTCGTCGGTGTGACCGACCGGGCTGTTCGGCGGATGGATCACCTCCGGGACCTCATAGAGCGACGGTTCACTATGCGAGGCCAGAATCGCGCCTGGATAGTCGTAATTGAGGCCAGGACCGCCCGTGCCAAGGCTGGCAAACGCGTTGTAAGCAAAATGTCGATATCCGGGAATGATCCCCACCCAGCTCGCGTCGGCCAAGAATGGGGTCTTCTCGCTCGCGAAGACGGTGTTGCTGAGTCCGTCGGTCACGGCGGCATAGCGGACGCGGCTGTTCCGATAAATCGGACCGTTGCAGCCCCGCACCGGATCGTCGTAACTCTGGTTCGGTGGCTGGATGCTCGAATCGTTCCAGCCCTGGTTGTACTGGTAATTGGCCCGCGCGAAGTACTGGTTGGCCACCGGCGGCAACTTCATGTTCACGTCGACCATGGCGCAGGTCGAGGTCGGATTGTTGGCGGAAGGGCACAGGAAGACGTTGATCCGCGTGGTGACCACTGTGGCGTTCTGCCCCACCCAGGTCGGCAGGTTGGAGTTCAAGGCGTTATACAGAGGCACCTGCTCCGCATAAGGCAAGAGCAAGGCCAGCCATCCCCAGGCCGGCCCTTGATCCAGGGAATAGGCATCGGGAAGGAGTTACGGAGACAATGTAGAACGGAATGAATTCCGTTCTACGCGGCCAGCCACTCGCCACTCGCTAGATGATGGCGAGGCTCAAGTAGGCATCGTCAATGCAAACCATGATCCCGGCCTCCAGCCACTCCTGGAGCTTCTTCTTGATTTCGACTTCCTCGACCGGCACCTCGGCGTTCCGGAAGTGCCGGATGATCTGGTTGAGCGGGCGGGCCGTGTCGCAGCGCAGGTAGAGGTCGCGGGACCAGCCTCGCAGGCGGTACTCGAACGCTCGCGCGATCGGCCGGGTGTCCAGGAGAACCAAGACGCCGTCACCTCGATCGTGTCCCCGCAAGGTCACGGTGCCCGCCACCTCCCGCCAGGCTTCGAGCGCGAGCAGCGTCGGCTGCACGTAGCCTGGCGCGGTGGCCTGGGCTTGAGCATCGAGCGCGGTGAAGTAATACGCCAGGCTGGCAAGCTCTTCCTCGTCGAACGGATAAACATGGTGGTAAGCGGCGGCTGGACGAGGCCGGGGCAAGCCGAAGGCTTCCGGAACCTCGAAGTAGGGGCTGAAGCGATCGATCCGCACCCGGCCCTCCGCCCGCGGGGGAACCAGATGCGTCAGATTCGCGATCAGGTCGGGCAAGTTCGCGTAGGCTTCCGGATCTTCGCCGGGGAAGCCGTAGAGGAAATTCCATTTCACGTCCATGCCTGCCGCCGTCGTCCATTTCAAGGTCTGGAGGTTCTGGCTGGCCGAGACCCCTTTCCGCATCAATCGAAGGATGGGCGTGGAAAGGCTCTCGATGCCAAGCTGAACCGCGACCATACCCGCGGCTTTCAAGAGGTCAACCTGCCCCCGCGTCAAGTTCGTCTTCACCTCGTACTCCAGCTCCAGGTCGAGCCCGGCCTGGGCAAGCAAGGGGAGCATGGTCCGGAACGAGCGGAAATCCAGGATGTTGTCCGTCGCGCAGGCCTTGCGCACGCCATAGGTCTGGCGCAGATGCCGCAGCTCCTCGACCGCTCGCTCCGGGCTCTTGCTCCGGAACGCGATCGTTCCCCCGTTCAGTCCGCAGAAGGTGCAGTGGCTCTTGACACCCCACCAGCAGCCCCGGGCTGTCTCGAAGAGGAGCAGCGGATCGATCTCTTCGCGCAGCGGACTTCGCGCCAGGCGCTGGAAGTAAGCGCCGAAATCAGGATAGGGCAGCGCATCCAGGTCGCGGACCGGGCCGCAAAGAGCTTCCGCGACAGGTTCGTCGGCGGACATCGCGGCGCGTTTGAGAATTCCCGAGCATCGAGGAATCGGGCGGCCGGCGAGCATCTCCTTCATGCACGGCGGGAACGTGATATCCGCCTCGCCCGAGAAGACGAGGTCGATCTGGGGAAACCGCTCCAGGATCGTTTGCCCCATGACGCCCTCGCAGTTGGCTCCTCCCAGGCAGATCGTGATCGCCGGGTATCGCTCCTTGATCCGGGCCGCGAGCGCCAGCGACGCCAGCGTCTGCTGAAACGTGGTGGTGAAGCCGACCGCGGCGTAGCGCGGCCAGTCGATCCGGACGAAGCAGCCATTGAGGAACGCGCCAAGCTGCTTGCCCACATTCTCGAAAGCCTCTCGATCCTCGTCGGGAAACCCCGGATCAGTGGCCCGGAGCACCTCTCGGTGGTAGTCGTCATCGCGAGTGAGCCGGGACCCAAACAGCGTCTTCGCGAACAACCGCTCACCTCCCAGCACGAAGCCGAGCGAGTCGTTGATCCAGTCGTACGTCTCCCGGCCGATCATCTCGGCCAGGTCGAAGTTGAGATAGGCGGTCTCGCAGTCGATCCCCTCCCGCTTCAGTGCCGCCTGGAGCAGGCTGATCCCCAGGGCAGGCCAGCGGAGACTGGAAAACGGCATATTGATCAGAAGAACACGAGCCACGATCGCCAACTCCTTCCTGGCGATGTCTCCGCCATCCCCAGCACGCTTGCAAACGGCAACAGTGTCTCGGGAGGCAGATTCAAGAGAGCCCCTTCTCAGACTACGATAAACTCGAGGCGGATTTCGTTCTCCCGTGCTGGATGGCGAGTTTCGGAATTCCACTTCCTGTCATGCGTATCGGACCTCGATCTGGAGACCACTGACGCCGCTTGGTAGGCTGAATCTGGAATTCTCGGCCGTGCGCCGCCACCTGGGAAGCCCTGTGATGATTATCGAGCAACTCCGAAACTTTTACGACGCCCAGCCGTTCCAGCCCTTCGTCATGCACCTGGTCGAAAGCCTTCCGGCTGTGGGCATCGTCCCGCCCGGCCACTGAGGCGGTGGAAGAGGACTGTAGCGAGCAGCGCCGATGCGAGAACTGATGTGGTTTCTCGGCCGCGAGGTCCCCCCATGTTGGGCGGTGGATCACGACACCTGGCGCTTGTAGGCCTTGATCACCGTCCCCAACCTGATAGACAGATCGTGGCGGCACTGGGCTTGGTCAGACTGCCCCGGGATGCCAGATGAAGACGAGTAAGATCCGACAAGCAAGAGGGAAGAACGATGTCTCACCTCATGGAGCAGGCCATCCTGAAGGCCAGGAAACTCCCGGAAGCCGATCAAGAAGCACTGGCTTCGATCATGCTTCAGGAGATCGAAGCCGAACAACGATGGGATGAGTTGTTCGCCCGCCCGGAGTCCGCGGACAGGTCCATCCTACTCAACCGATCTTCTCGGCGCGCGTGGGGCTGCACTATCGGGCGGTGGGAGTCCGCGAGGGAAACGACATCTACTGGTTCTGGATCGGCTCGCACGCGGAGTACGATCGCCTTTTGAACCAACTCTGATGCCCGCAACGTTCGCCCGCCCAAGTGCCCCTCAAGGGGCCTTGTATCGCTAGCGCAGGGCGCGGATGGCTTCGCCGAGCGCCCGGATGAGCAGCCCCGTGTCCGACGCCAGGCCGATCATCTGAAAGCCCTGGTCGCGGCGAAGCCGGGAATCGTCAAGGCTCGTCGCCATGATCCCCGAGGCCAGCCCACGCGAGCGAGCCTTGTTCTGGAAGGCAAGCATCGCCTCGGCCACGCCGGGGCCTTCCCAATGCCCCAGCCAGCCCGCGCTCGCCGAGTAATCGGCCGGACCCCGGTAGATCGCATCGACTCCGGGAACGTCGAGGATGGCGTCCAACTCACGCCCGGCGGCCACGGTCTCGATCAAGGGGATGACCATCGTTTCCTGGTTGGCGATCGCTGTTTGCGAGGCGAGCGAGAGCCCCCAGAGCGTGGCGCGGTCGCCGCCGACCCCGCGCGTTCCCAAGGGCGGATACTTGGCATACTGCACCGCCAGCACCACGTCCTCGGCGCATGTGACCTGCGGCACGATGATCCCGTGCGCTCCCAGATCGAGCACGCGCTTGATGACCCCGGGGGTGGTTTCCGGAATGCGCCAGCGGGGTGGTCGCCGAGTTGCGCGTCACCCGGATATGCTCGACCACTTCCTTGAAATCGAGCGAGCCGTGCTCGGTGTCGATGACGACCCAGTCCAGGCCCAGCGTCACGGCAATCTCGGTGATCGCGGGTGACTCGAGCGTCACCCAGAGTCCCAAAGTCAATTCGCGTTTCGCCAGCTTGGCCTTCAACCTATTGGATGGCTGGAACATGGCCGTTGCGATCTCCTCCGCTTCATTGTAGGGTCCGCTGTGCGGACCAAATGCCCCGGCCTTCCTGTCCGACCACGACGGACAAGAATGTCCGTCCTACAAGGGTTGTGCGGTTTCCTCAATGGCCCGGCAGTTTCAGTTGCTGGGCGACGGCCTGAATTTGATTCCAGGTGGTCTCGTCGAGCGGGATGCCGTCGCGCAGCCGCTTGATCCGGGACCGATGTTCCGGCTCGCCGGGCATAAGGATCTCGCCGTCCGGCGTGACGGTCGCGGCGCTTTTCGCCCAGGCCGTGAAGTCGGCGATGTCCTGGTCGAATTCTTTGCGGGATCGCAGCCGCGCCGGGTCGATGATGATCGCCAGCATGTTGTTGGCGACGACCTTGGTTCCGGGCCGGCTGCACGAGCCTCCCGAGAGTGCGCCCGCCATGATCTCGACGATCACCCCCAGCACGTAGCCCTTGTGGCCGCCCAGCGGCAAGATGGCCCCGGGGGGCGAGGCGTAGAAGGCCTGCGGATCGACGGTCGGCTGCCCTTGGCCGTCGAGGATGCAGTTCTCCGGAACCGTTGTCCCCTTGTTGGCCGCGACCCGGATCTTGCCTTCGGCGATGGTGCAGCTCGACATGTCCATGAGGATCGGCGGGCCGCCCGGCACGGGTACGCCAGCGGTGACCGGATTGGCGGAGAGCCTGCGCTGGGTCCCGCCGTACGGGGCGACCAGGATTCCCCCACCGCTGGTGTTCACGAAGTGGAGCGAGATCTTCTCCTCGCGCGCGGCCATCTCGGCCCAGTCGCCGATCCGTCCCAGGTGTCCCGAGTTCCGGAGCGCCACCAGCGACATGCCGAACTTGGCGCATTTATCCAGGCCGATGCGCATCGCCTGCTCGCCCATCACCTGGCCGAACCCAAGCTGGCCGTCGACGACCGCCATGATCTCGTTCTCGCTGACGATCTCGAGCGTCTGATTGGGCACGACCTGCCCCGCGCGCACCCACTCGATGTACTTGGGCACCCGGATGACCCCGTGCGATTCGTGCCCCACCAGGTTGGCCTCGACGAGGTAATGGGCAATGCGCTCGGCCTCGTGGGCGTGGCTGCCGGCGGCGCTGAAGATGTCCTGGATAAGCTGCTTGAGCGTCAGATGGTCGATCGTCATGCGAGTCTCCCTTGCCGGACTGGCGATTCGGGCGACGTGCCCGCCGGATCGCGAAACAGCACCATTTTGCACACGAAATGCGGCTGACGCCAGCACCCGCCCGGGGTTGGTCCATCACGGCTGTCGATTCGGGACGTGCACCCTCCTGAATCATGAAGATTCGGCAAAAGTGCTTGACATGGCTCCCGCATGAAATTATTCTTCGTGGTCGAGAAGCAATGTCGCGGTCCAAAACCCGACGATGCACCACGAGCTGCTCCGGAGGCACCCATGTTTGGCTCTCCGGAGGCACCTATGAATTTCGAACAGTCCCGAAGGTTGCGGCGCTTTCACCCGCTGGCGGCGAGCCTGGAAAGCCGCTCCCCAGTCTCCACTCTTCTGCCGGGCCTTTCGCCCGGCGCGGTCCCGTCCCCCGTGCGGGATGCTTCGCAGGACGGAACGGGCACCATGGAATTTCGCGTCACGCAACAGATGCCGGCCTCTGGTCAGGCAGCGGCTCCATCACGGGCGGACAGATTGGCGGAGCTGACGACGGCGACAGGTCGCGCCACGGCCGCCTCATCCGTCACCCGAACGTCTGTCGTCCAAGCCGATCGCATCCAGGCCGCGGGCGACCCGGCGACTCTGCCGCTGGTCATGGCGACAACTTCCTCTTCCGGCGGCGAACATGGATGGGCCCCTGTGCCACCTGCTTCGCGGCTGGCTGCCGGCGGCGGCGTGATCGCCCCTGGGCCAACCATTTCCCCGGGCTCGACTCCGCACTCGACCGCGGCGAAACCGGGTGCCATCCGGCCCCTGTCGATGGCACCCACCAGCAGTGGCGCGGTGGCGGCGCTGACAGCCGCGGCGGCCAGCGCGGGCGGCCAGGGGCCTGGGGGTCAGGCCGCGCTCCAACATGCCCCAGCAATTCGTGGGGCGGATATCCTTCCGACGGACGGGTCCGGGGGATCGGGCGGCGGCAATTCGAACGTCGACCCGAGGGTAATAATGTCCGGAGGATACACCTGTGTCGACACCCTTAACACAGGCATTGGCTCGATCACGACGCCGCCAGTGTCGATAGGGACGTACTTCGACCTCACGATCATGCCCCCGGCCAACAGCAGCGACACGCTCAAGACAGTCACAGTCAAGGTGACGTCGAACAACCCGTTGGGCTATTTAGGCATCTCAGACTACTTTAACGTTGACCCGAACAAGGCCCCGCCGGTGAATCAAAAACTCTACACGAACATCAACACGAACCCAGCTCCTGGCCCTGACGGCGTGGCGGATACACATTTCGTTGTGGACGCGGACCCCGCGACATACTCAGTCCTCGTGAACGTCACCTACAATCAAAACAACGACAGCGGCACCACAATCATTGGGTTCACCTCGCATCGGCCAACAGCAACCATGGAGCTCCTCGACCAGGGAACGACGAAAGTGGACGGTACCAAGCTGGGACTCGACTACGATGACCAGGGCAATCCGAACGGTTATACGAACGGGATTACTCTCTATGCCACAACGACTCCTATTTCCTACCAAACCGCGAATGGCGTTCGGTACGTTCCGAGCGACTTTATGTTCATGCAGACGGTACAGATGCAGAACTCGTACCAGGCTGGGGGGCGAAAGTTCGTCATGAATAGCCCCGATCCGTCAACGCCCTCGCTCGACAATGGGTTGTTCGGTGGTGCGCAGCAGATCGGATTCACGGCCAACCCCATTGACCCTAACACGAAGCAGTTCGTCGACAATCCCCCGGCTGCCTTCGGCGGCTGGGGGTGGGCCCTCCCCTGGACGGACCAACAAACGCAGACGCAGTACACGAGCGGTTCATACGAGACGTGGGATACCCCCAACATCTCGGTGCCACAAGGCACGCAAAATCTCCAGGTTTTCACTGTGGGATCGGCTCCCCCCCTAGGAGCTTGTCTGAATAACACTACCGCGATTCACCCACCAGTCCATTCAAT
>JBMFUH010000275.1:3360-7914 GCA_049966735.1 Isosphaeraceae bacterium | reverse complement strand
GCTGGCGGTGGGCGTGGTGTTCGCTGCACGGAGCCAGACTAACAAGAAGGCGCCGACAGTCGCCCTTCAACTCTCCTCGAATCCACCTCACGTTCTCCTCGAGGGAGGCAATGAACACCACGCGGATTCCGAGGTCGACTACGGGCGATACCAGATGACCCAGATCGCCCTTCTGAAGAGCCGGCTCGTGAGCCTCGCGGCATTGCGGCGACCGGAGGTCGCGAAACTTCCCTCGATCAGGAGGCAGCAGTTACCTGGCCCGGTTCAGCACTGGAGTCACGGCAGCCGGGGCGGGAGGAGTGAACGGCGAGCTAGCCTGGCTGGGCGGCGAAGCCGGCGCGGGGGCCGGGGGCGAAGCCACGGCGTTCTCGGTCCGGCTGAGCATGCGCTGCAGGAGCGCGGGAGCGCCGAGCGCCAGGAGCAGGTCGGCCTGGGCCTGGGTCGCCGCCCAGATCGAGTCGATCTCGGAGCTCTTGAGCTGGATCAGACGCTGCCGCGCCGAGAGCAGCTTGGTCAGGTCGACCTGTCCCTTGTCAAAGAGGTCTTCCATCTTGGACACCTCGCGCGACAGCTCGTTCGTGAGTCCTTGCGTGTCCGTGACGAACCGGCTGGCCCCGTTCCACTTGGCCAGGGCCGAGCGGACCTGCGCCACCGCGCGCTGCTGGGCCTGCTGGAGGGCGAGATGGGCCCGATAATGTTCCGCCTGCCGCTGACGTACCAGGGGCTTGCCGGTGTTCCAGATGGGTAGCGAGGTGACGTAGACGAAACCGAAGTACTGCACCCCCACCTCGTCGATCTCGTACTGCGGACCGACGATCGGGCTGGGAATCTGGTCTCCCCGGGCAAGCATTTCCGCCGCCTTGGTCCCGCGCACGAGCGCCTGGGCCGCGTGGATGTCCGGTCGGCTCTCCAGGGCCATCTGGATGTAATCCTGTTCGTTGGCCGGCGGGATGTAGGGAGGGAGCGTGAAGTCGCCAAACGGCTCGATCGACCCGGCCGATTCGGGCATGCCAAGCTGGTTACGCAGGTCGGTCAGCGCGGTCACATAGTCTTGCTCGGCGGCACTTTCGAGCTGGCGGCTGGCCCGACCCTCAACCTTCGCCATGACGACGTCGGCCGGTAGCACCTGGTTGGCCTCGAGACGACGTTGCAGAGATTGCAGCAGTCGGTCGTTGAACTGAGCCAGTTCGCGGGCAATCTTCAACTTTTCGCGCCGGTACTCGGCGGTCTGGAAGAAGCGGTAGGTCTGGACTATCGCCGTCAGCTCCGCCTGGAGCACGACCCATTGCTGCTGCTCGTAAGCCGCCTGGGCGATGTGATAGCGGTGTGTGGTCTGGTGGCCCAGTTCCAGGGGCTGACGCAGCGAAAAGTAGAAGTAAACCTGACCTTCCTTGTAGTAGGGACCTTTATGGCCCCCTGATGAGCTGACGAATGTCTCGGGGGGGATCAAAACCAGCGGCCGGAGGTCAAACCACAACGTGGGGTTGAGAGTCGTCGGGAAATGGCGGGCCACCTCGACCGCCTCGGCCGAGGGGGTCGTGGGACTACCCAGGCGGAGCGTGGCCAGGTCGGGGTTGCTGGTCAATGCGCCATAAAGCGCCGCTTCCAGGCTGATCGACTGTGCACCCACCGGCGGCGTCAGGTTGGTGGGCAAGTTCGTGACCGGGACCGGCGGGGCGACGCCCGGACCGAATTGCATCCGCAAATCGGACGGACCGGCCTGGACCCTCCGAACCGGAAAGTCCATCGCCCTGGCAGCCCCCGAATGACTGGATGATGTGCTGGATGGCGATTGCGCGGGCGTGGATGTAGCGGACGGGACCGTCGGAACCGGCACCGGAACTGGCCCCGAAGCTGTGGCTGGCCCCACGGCAACGCCCCCACTCGGTTGGGCCACTGCCGAATGTGGGGCAGCCGCCCTCGGCTGGCCCACGCTGGAGCCTCGGAACCTGCCCAGAAGTTTCCTGAATCGCGGAAACGGCTGGTTCTCCGACTGCACTGAGGAGACCGACTGAAGCCCCGGACCTGCCGCGGTCGCCGTGGCCGCTTGCTGGGCGCTGGCTGGTCCTCGAGCCAGGAGGATCAAGGCCAGACCGGTGCCGACAGAGATTTCAAATCGGCGCATGAATACTGCATCCTGCTTGAGGTCACGGAGCCGGATCGACAAACCATCCTGGTCGATCCACTTTCACGCTCGAGGCAGCGGCGCGAAATTTTGATCTCGGTTGTATCCATCGGTTGCGAGGCGGGCCCGACTTATTAACTCCAGGCCGATAAGCGAGAATTTATACCTGCTATCTCTTTCCCCTTCGCGCAAGTCTTCCTGACCCTAACGGCTGTGCGGGACGACCCTCCTGATAAGGTGGAATTTATCTACTCTGACCATGATGAATCACGGTCGTGCCGGGTATCCTATGAGGAACCGGGCAGGCCTCGCGTCCTCCTCTAGATAGAATCACCGGAACAAGGAACACACGAGCATGAGCGGCCGATGGTTGATGCTTGCGGGATTGCTCTCTCTGGGGCTCGCGGGATGCCGCCACGAGAGCCCCAGCGCGGAGGCAGGGGAAGAGCACGCGGAGGACGCCAAAGCCGAGGTTGTGGTCAAGACCGAGCCCGCCCGGCGAGGGACGGTCACCGAGACGGTCGAGGGGCTGGGACGCAGCGAGGGCGTTCCCTTCAGGATGGCGACTCTCACGCCAGCGGTCGAGGGGCACGTCCACGAGTTGATCGTCCAGCAGGGCGCGAAGGTCAAGAGGGGGCAGCCGATCCTCGAGCTGGACCAGTCGGTCGCCCTGGCCGACCTTGCCGAGAAGACAGCCACCCGCGACGGCCTCAAGGCCTCGCTGGCCCTGCTCAAATCGATCCCCCGGCCCGAGGAGCGCAAAGCCAACGAACTGGCCGTTGAGCAGGCCAAGGTTGCCCTCGATAAGGCCAAGGCCGCCGCGGACAGGCTCAAGCCCTTGCTGGCGCAACACGAGGTATCCGAACAGCAGGTGTTCGATGCCGATCTCGCCGTGACGACGGCCCGGCTTCAAATGGAAGCGGCCGAGGCTCAGCTTCGGGCCACGTTGATCGGCCCACGCCCCGAGGCAATCGCCGAAGCCGAGGCGAAGATCACCGTGGCCGAGGGGACCGTCGCGTTTTCCAAGGCCCACCTCGACCTGCACACGATTCGCTCTCCCATCGACGGGGTGCTCGAGAGCCTGACCTGCCACCCGGGTCAGACAATCGCCATCGGCTCGCTGATCGGCGAGGTCGTCGACACCTCTCAGGTGCTCGTTTCCGTTTACTTGCCCTCCCAGGCGGCTCAGTCGGTTCGTGTCGGTCAGAAGGCCCGTGTCCGGATTGCCGACTCTCGATCGGCGTCAACCTCGGCCGAGTCTGACGGCAACGCGGACATGGAGGGCAAGGTCGACTTTGTCGGCCGCATCGCCGACCCGCAGACCGGCAACCTTCTGGTGCGGATCCTGGTCGACAATCCGGCCGGGAAGCTGGTGATCGGCGAGACGGTGCGGGTGACGATCATCGTGGCCGAACGTCCGTCTGTTCTCCAGGTTCCCGCCGCCGCCATCCTCGACCTGGGTGAAGGCCCGACGCTGACCGTGGTCCGGGACGGCAAGACGGCCGTCCTTCACCCCGAGATCGGCAAGGCCGGCAAGGAATGGGTAACCGTCGCCAAGACCGACCTCAAGGAGGGAGAGCCTGTGGTTGTGGAAGGAGGATACAACGTGCCCGAAGGAACCACGGTCGTGACCGGGAAGGATGCCGAGGAACACGAGGACAAGGACGAACACAAGGAGGCAACCGAGGCGGAACACAAGGACACGTCCGAGAGCAAAGACCAGGCCAAATCCAAGCACGCCGCCGCGCCGGAGCACCAGGGATGAGTCTCACCTTCGAAGAGGAAACCGAGGTCCAGCCCACGGAGCGGGCAGGCGGGATCAATCTCGTCGCCCTGGCCAAGCCCTTTTTTGGCCTGATTCTGCTGACCACCCTCTTGCTAACCGCCTTCGGCATCTATTCCATGATCAAGATGCCCAGCGGCATCTATCCCGAGGTGGCGTTTCCCCGGATCGTGGTCATCGTTCAATCGCCCGGCCTGGCGGTGAAGGACGTCGAGGTGGCCGTGACCCGGCCCATCGAGGAAGTGGTGAGCATCGTGCTGGGCGTCATCCGCGTCCGGTCCAAGTCAGTCCGGGGCGCCGCCCAGATCGACATCGACTTCGCGCCGGGAACCAACATGATCCAGGCGCTCAACGACGTTCGAGCGCGGATGGCCGAGGTCGGTTCGCAGTTGCCCGCCGGAACCTCAACCATCACCGAGCGCCAGACGCCATCGGTCTTCCCGATCATCTCGTTCGTCGTGACCGGCGGCAAGGACCCCTCCGCGCTTCATGACTATGCCTTTTACGACTTGCGGCCGCGGATCAGCCGCATTCAGGACGTCTCCTACGTGACAGTGCAGGGGGGCGACGTCCGGGAGATCCTGGTCGAGGTCGACCCCCAGACGCTGGTTGCTGCGGGGCTGTCCATCGCCGACGTCGCCGATCG
>JBMFUH010000275.1:0-3350 GCA_049966735.1 Isosphaeraceae bacterium | reverse complement strand
AAGGAACACCGGCTCAAGGCCGTCGGCCGGCTCGATCGCGACGTGCTCCAGTACCAGGTTCTGGCCGACACGCTGGCCGTCGATCCCCTGGAGCTCGAGGAACGGGTGATCGTGCAGAAGAACGGGCAATCGATCCGCCTGCGCGACCTGGGACGGGTGGTCATCTCGCACGAGGACCGGACGATGGTGATCCGCTCGGGCGGCCAGGACGCCGTGGCGCTCACCGTCTTTCGCCGGCTGGGCGGCAACGCGCTGGAGGTCTCGAAACAGCTCGCGGTCGTGCTGGCCGACGCGGCCAAATCGGCCCCCCCCGGCGTCGTGATCAAGCCGGTTTACGACCAGGGGCAACTGGTCACGACCGCGATCGCCAACGTCCGCGACGCCATCGTCGTCGGCGGCGTGTTCAGCGTGCTCATCCTGCTCATGTTCTTGAAGAGCCTGCGAGCGACCATCATCGCCGCGCTTTCCATACCTTTGAGCCTGATCATCAGCTTCGTCTTCCTGCATCTCTCCGGCGACACGCTCAACCTGATGTCGCTGGGCGGACTGGCGATCGCCATCGGCCTGATCATCGACGACACCGTGGTGGTGATCGAGAACATCACCCGCCACCTGGCGGAGGGGCAGACCGGCGATGCGGCCGTGGACCGGGCCAGCAAGGAAATCAGCGGCGCGGTGATCGGTTCCACCTTGACCACCATCCTCGTCTTTCTTCCCCTGGCGTTTCTTCGCGGGGTCGTCGGCCAGTTCTTCCAGTCGCTGGCGATGGCGCTCACCGTGGCCCTCCTGGTCTCGATGGTGGTGAGTCTCACGATCATCCCCGTTCTGGCCTCCCGCTTCCTGGCCCGTCGCGCGATGCCGACGACGGGCCCGATCTATAACCGGCTAGCCGACGTCTACGAGCGGGCCCTGAAATACTGCCTCCGATACCCGAAAACCATCATGTCGCTGACGCTGCTGGCGGTCGTGCCGGGCTGGGTCATCCTCCACGGACTGTCGATCCCGATCGGGACGTCTTCCATCAAGATCAACCCGCTGGAGACCGGCTTGATGCCCGAGATGGACGAGGGTGCGTTCGTCCTCGATTACCAGATGCCGGTCGGCACCTCGCTGGCCCAGACCGACAAGGTGCTCCGCCGCGTCGAGCAGGCTCTGCTCGAAACCCCCGACGTTCAGAGCTACATCCGCCGTACCGGCGCCGAGCTGGGCTTTTTCGCGACCGAGAGCTACACCGGCGACATCCTGGTGAGTCTCAAACCCACGGGCCAGCGCCGGCCGATGGACGAGATCATCGACGCGCTGCGTAAGGAGTTAAAGGAAAAGGTCCCCGAACTGGAGACCGAGTTCAAACCCCTTGTGCTCGATCAGATCGACGACCTCCAGGGCGTGGCTGAGCCGATCGAGGTGAAGGTATTCGGGCCGGAACGAGCAACCCTGCGTGAGCTGGCGGCAAAGGTGGGAGACTTCCTCGAGTCGCTCAAAGACCAAGGCGTGGCTGACGTGAAAACGAACGTACTCCTGGGGAACCCCGACATCGTGGTCAGGCCCGATAGCGTTCAGACAGCCAGGGTGGGCCTGACCGAGATGGATATTGAGACTCAGCTCAATACCGCTCTTTACGGCCAGGTAGCCAGTACCGTTCCCGAGCAGGACCGGATGACCAAGATTCGCGTCCGCTATCCCGACTCCGTCCGGTACGACCGGGAGAACCTGGGCCATTTGCCGGTGAGCCTGGCGACAGCCCCACCGCCTGCTCCCGCCACATCGACATCGAGCGCTCCCGCGGCGGCGGGAATCGGCTTTGTCCCGCTCAGCCAGCTCGCGTCGATCCGGGTGGTGCGCAGCCCCAACGAGATGTGGAGGGAGAATCAGCAACCCGTCATCACGGTGTCCGCGGCCCTCGAGCACGGCGACCTCGAGTCGGTGAACCGAGAGATCGCATCCAAGCTGGCGACACTCAAATTGCCTCCCGGCTATCGCTGGGAGATCGCCGGACGCTACCGCGCGCAGCAGGAGTCGTTCGCCAGCCTCCTGGCGGTCCTCATCGTGGCGGCGGCGTTGGTGTTCCTCCTGATGGGGTTCCAGTTCCGCAGCGTGATCCTGCCCTTGCGGCTCTTCCTCGTCCAGCCGATCTCCCTGGTCAGCGCCCTCTTCGCGCTCTGGATCACCGGCACGCCGCTGAACGTCTCGTCGTTCATGGGGGCGATCCTCTTGATCGGTCTGGATGTGAAGAGCGAGATCATCCTGATCGAGTACATCGGCCAGCTTCGCGAGCGGGGAATGCCCTTGCGAGAGGCTCTGGTCAAGGCGGGTCGAACCCGGTTCCGGCCCATCCTCATGACGAGTCTCTGCACGATTCTTGGGCTCGTCCCCCTGGCGATGGGAATCGGCCCCGGAGCCCAGATGCAGCAGCCTCTGGCCATCGCCGTGATCGGCGGACTCACCACCAACATGCTGCTCACCCGGCTCCTGATCCCGGTCGGCTACCTGATGCTGAAGGGACGAGAGGCGGCGATGGAGGAGTGAGGGACTCCCCTATTCGCAGCGCGAATTTGGAAGCAAGGAAGACGAATGCGTTGATCACTTCCCCCGCCTGGGCCTGGGGGAGGACTTGGCGCCGGAAGACGGGGGCCGCGGCGCCTCCGCCAGCGACGTGATCAGTGCCACGTGTTTGACCCGCCCTCGATCGGCCTGGTCGATGCCGACCTGATTCTCCTGACGTAGCTGCTCAAGCTTCTTCTGGTGCAATTCGTCCTTCTCCCTGAGCAGCCGCAACCCTTCTCGGACGACCTCGCTCGCTGAGTGGTACATCCCTTCCTGGACCTTGCCGTGGACGTAGCGTTCCAGCTCGGGGGTCAGTGAAATGTTCATGCCGTGACAATCCGTTCGTAAGCAGGGCCCCAGAATGCATCGCGGCACGCACCACCGAGAATAACAGTTTTTGTTATCGGCCGGAACGGTAACCCGAGCGATCCGACGAAGATCAAAACGCGAACCCAAAGACACCGGGCGGTGACCACGCATTCAGCCGGCGCCACCGACTCGCGCTGATTCCTGGCTCCCCAGGCGTTAAGCTGTGAAGAATGACGCGGGATGGATCGGTATCGCCGGCAACGGGAAGAGACGAACATGGCAAGCGACCTTGCTCATACAGACCTCCGCCAGATCCGCAACATCGGGATCATTGCCCACATTGATGCGGGCAAGACCACGACCACCGAGCGGATCCTCTACTACACCGGTGAGATCCACCGGATGGGAGACGTGGACAAGGGCAATACCACGACCGATTACGACGAAGAGGAGCGGGAGCGGGGCATCACCATCGTCGCGGCGGCGATCACCTGCCA
>JBMFUH010000274.1:0-7928 GCA_049966735.1 Isosphaeraceae bacterium | reverse complement strand
ACCGCCCTAGGGCTGAAGGGTCACGGTCGCAACCGAAGTCGAGCCCGATTGCTCCTCGGGCGATACGTCGGGGGCGGGTAGCGTCCGCGGATCGGCAAGGACGCGGTCTCCCTCCTTGAGGCCGGAAACGACTTCCACGTAATCGGGGTCGTTCAGCCCCACCTCGACACGCTTCCATTGCCAGGCATCACCCTTCTTGCCGGAAGCAGAGCCCCCTTGATGAAGGGCAACATAATGCTTGCCTTCAATTGGCCGGACGGCCTGGACTGGCAATCGCGTGACATTGGTTCGCGTGTTGCACTTGAAGAGGACCTCGGCCGTCAGACCGGGACGAAGGTCGGTGAACCCCTCCTCAATGCTGACCGTGGCGAAATAGATCCGGACGTCGGAGAACGGACCGTTGACGGGAGTGGAGATCGCGGTGACTTCCGAGACGGTACCGTGCAGAGGACGATCCGGGAAGGCGTCGATCCTGACCAGGGCCGGCTGGCCGCTCTGGAGGCGTGCGACCTTGGTTTCATTGATCCGTGTCTTCACGCGCATATGCTTGGGATCGGGAAGTTCGAAGATCGGCTGGTCCTGGCGGACTGTCACTCCCTCTTCAATTTGAGCCTCGACCCGGCCCCAACCGTTGGTCTGATGGGCGTAGACCAGGATGCCGTCTCCGGGTGCACGCAGCGTGCACTTTTCGATGCATTTCTGAAGACGTGCCAGCCGCTGCTTCTCCAGCTCGAACGATGCTTCCTGGTTCTTCTTGTCGGATTCGATGGCCTTGATCTTCGCCTCGAGCGATTTGAGAATCTTGGGGCCGGTAAAATTGGCCAGGCGGACGAGCATGCCCTCCGCCTCTTCCAGAGCGATGATGGTCTGCTGCTCGGACAGCAAATCGGCCTTGAGCTGGGCCTTGGTCCGGAACCCCTTGTCGGCAAGTCCCCGCGACCAGACGGCGTTTCGTTCTGCTCTCTCCTTTTCCACCCGGCACGTCTGGATATACTGCCGAATCAGTTGCAGATCCTGGGGGAAAATGCCGTCGCGATATTCCCGCTGGGTGATGAGAGTCACCTCGAAAATCGACCGAACCTGGTCGACCCACGCCTTCGCCTGGGCGTAGCGAATCAACTGGGCCTTGAGCTCGTCCTCAAAGGCCGAGGAATCGAGCTGGCAGACGACCTGATTCTTCGTGACCTGAGTACCCTCGGGGAGGATCGAGACGATCCGGGTGGATCCTGGCTTCTCCGCATCCATCGTCGAGCCGCCGCCGCGTCCGCCCCGGCCACCGCGTCCGCCGCCGCCGCCGCCGCCGCCGCCGCCACCGCCGCTGGCCTGGCTGCTCTGGCTGGTCGACGAGGTTGTTGTGGTCGACTTCGTCGCCGTTCCGCGAAGCGGCGTGTGGGGTGCGACAGTGTAGGTGAAGCTGCGGATGACTGGCTTGCCGCCCGCGCTGGTGCTGCCGCTGCTCGAGGCGGTCGAGCTTGAAGAACTGCTGCTGCTCGCGGAACTGCCGCTGCTCGAAGATCCGGAGCCGGAGCTTGACCCGCTGCCGGAAGACGACTTGGTCGCCGAACTCGAACCGCTGCTGGCCTTGGCCTTGGCCTTGGCGGAGGCTCCGCCCGAGGATGCCGCGGAGGTCGATCCGCCCGCCGAGGTTCCCCCGGCCGACGTGCTACTCGCGGCGCTTCCACTCTGTGAGCTCGATCCCGTCGTCCCACTCCGGGATGTTCCCGCCGCTCCCGACCCGGCCCCAGTCGTCCCGCCCACCATGCCGAGCAGGGCCTCGACCTCGCACCGGACCACCGTGTTCGTGGCGCTCTCCAGCGAGCCGTTCTCGACCACGTACTCCACGACATCGCCGCGATCAACCTCGACCAGACGGATCGATCTCTCGGGCCGATCGGCCGCGAGGAAGGGAGGTCGATACCCCGCTTGCCAGGCCCATACCGATCCTCCCACCGCCAGAACGGCGGCCAGCATCATCAAGTACCCCAGAAGCGGCCGCCGTGGGCCAGGACGATCGAGCACGAGTTCTTTGCCGACATCGAATGAGATGGACATCGTTATTGGAACCTGGAGCTCTGGGCGGAGGGAAGGAACGGGGGATGATCCCGCGACCACAACTGGCGAGCAAGGAAGACCTGGACCTCGATCGACCTCCCGCGAAGGCGCCACGACTGACCCGGCAGGCTATTCGATCGTTCCAGGAACAGCTTCTATTATCGACAGCGCGCAATCTCGATCAACGACCTTCGCGTCTCTCTACCCATTATGAGCGACAGCCGTCCAGTTCTCGGCCCAAAATTCTCGGTCAACTCCACTTTTCCGTAAAACAGCCCTTCCGGGACCCAGACAGAACTTCCGCCCTCGGCCAGGATCGATTGCCGGCACGATCTCTCGAGGCCGCGCGCTTGCGCACGGTGACTGGCATAACCCGAATTCCTTGAGTGATTTTCACCAACTGGGGGCTGGGTTTCCAGCCATCCATGGACTAATCTGGTATCTGGCTGAATGAAACCGCGCCTTGCATGCCGGAGAAAAAAGCTTGGGTTGATTCGCCCGGGACCCTTGGGGACTAGCCACGTCAACCCACCAGCCCCGGCACGCGGAGCGACCCATGGTCTTGCTCGCTATGAAGTGGTCTCCTGGGATACCTGGTCGCCGGGGATGGCAAGGGATGAGCCGAAAGCGACCCGGGCAGGGAGGTAGGAGGCAGCGACGAGTTCGCGCCCGGACGGTGGAATGCCAGACGCTCGAGTCGCGGACACTCTTGACCGCCGTCCCCGGTTACGACTACGTCCTGACCGGCCAGAGCTGGCCCGATCCGGCCTACATCACCTACAGCATCGCGCCCGACGGCGTAAACTGGGACAATGGCGTCAACGTCCTGAACGCGACGTTCAATGCCCGGTTCGGTTGGGCGGGTGCCTGGCAGTACCAGCTCGCGAGGGCCCTGGCGACCTGGGAATCGGTGGCCAACATCAATATCTCTCCGACGACCGACGGTCCCTACCCCTTCAACACCAGTGGTCTGGCCCAGGGAGATCCTCGGTTTGGCGACATTCGATTCGGCGGCTATCCCTTTCCCGACGATTCGACGATGCTGGCCCAGACCTACTTTCCTCCCCCTGACGGCGCGACGGCTGCCGGCGATGTCGAGATCAATACATCCATGGATTTCGGCATTGGTAGCGGTTATGATCTGTACAGCGTGATCCTGCACGAGACGGGACACTCGCTGGGGCTGAACCATCCTCAGAACCCGGCCGAGGTGATGTACCCGACGTACGAGGGTGTGCGCGCCGGCCTGGCCCCCGGGGACATCGCCGGGATCCAGGCCATCTATGGAGCCCGTGCGCTGGACGGTTATCAGGAGCAAGGACTCGGCTTCAGCGCGGCAATACCCATCGATCTCTCCTCGAAACTGGCCAGTTCGAGCCAGACGAGCATCTCCAACGCCTCGTTGCCCTTCATCGGCACGGCCGAATATTACGGCTTCGTCGCTCCTCCCTCCTCCAATGGCTCCGTGCAGGCGACGGTGTCGTCGGCCGGCTTAAGCATGTTGAGCCCGGAAGTCAGCATCTTCGACGGATCGGGCAAGCTCCTGGCCCGCGCGAGCAACCCTTCGAGCTGGAGCGATGCGGTCACGGCCGTCGCCAGCGGCATGAGTGCCGGCCAGCGGTACATTGTCGAGGTCACGGGGGCCACAGACGACGTGTTCAGCGTCGGCACGTACGCGCTCACCGTCAGCCTGCTCAATTCGACGCCTTCCCTCCCGCCCGCCCAGCAAACGACTCCGCCGGGCGCTTCCCAGCAACCGGTGAGCACCGGACCTGCCCCGGACCGATTCGAGCCCAACAACACCCCGGCCACGGCGACCGCGCTCGGGCGGATCACGCAGGACACCGTCAGCGGGGTCAACCTGGCGACGGGTTCCGATGTCGATTATTTCGCCTTTCAGACCGGTACGGGCGGGGTCTATCAGGTGAGCGCCCAGGGAGTGATCATCCAGGCCTACACTTCACGGGGCCGGCTCATCACTCAAGGAGGGAACCACCTGACCCTGCGGGCAGCCCGCAAGGGCATGAGTTACCTCGTGAAGATCATGCCCCCGTCGAACGCCCCGGTCTCGAGTTACACCCTGTCGATCGTTCATCCCGGCTCTCAAGCAGCGGTGCGGAAGCTCACCCGTCCGCACCCGCGGCCAGTGGTTGCCAGAACCGCCCGATCGAGCATCCTCGAACAGGCCCGAACATCCAGTGCCGCCCACGTTACCGCGCCAGCCGGCACAATGTTTGCATGGCCGACTCGCTGGAGCCCGCCCTGGCACGGCTGGCGGGTGGAGGTTGCCAAACGGGTGGCCCCCAGCCATTTGATGGCCTCAACCAAGATATGGTAGCCTGTGCGAGTTGTTTTCTTCCCGTGTGCGGGGTCTGCGAGCCGGGGCGTCAGCGCCGGCCGACCCCTTCCCAACAACCCGGCTTTCACGCCAGTACCCAGAGGAGCGAAACAGTGGCTGAGTACACCTTGCCTCCCCTTCCCTACGACTTTGGCGCCCTGGAACCTCATATCGACGCCAAGACCATGGAGATTCACCACGGCAAGCATCATGCGGGATACGTCAACAACCTCAACGCCGCGCTCAAGGAGCATCCGGACCATCAAGGCAAGACCATCGAGGCCTTGATCTCCAATCTGAGCGCGCTGCCCGAGGGCATCCGGACCGCGGTGCGCAACAACGGCGGGGGCCATGCCAATCACTCGATGTTCTGGCAGATCATGAAGCCGGGCGGAGGGGGCGAGCCCAAGGGCGCCATCGCGCAAGCCATCACATCCGAGCTGGGCGGCTTCGCGGCGTTCAAGGAGGCCTTCAGCAAGGCCGCGACAACCCGTTTCGGTTCCGGCTGGGCCTGGCTGGTGTTGGGGAAAGACGGCAAGCTCGCCGTGACCTCGACCCCGAATCAGGATAGCCCGATCATGGATGGGCTGACCCCGGTACTCGGCCTGGACGTCTGGGAGCACGCCTACTACCTCAAGTACCAGAACCGCCGGCCCGACTACGTCTCCGCCTGGTGGAACACCATCAACTGGGACGAGGTCAATCGTCGCTACACCGCCGCGAAGGGCTGATCCAATCTCGAGTGGCTCGGGTGAATGGGGAATGCGGAATTCGGAATTGAATACATTCCGCATTCCGAATTTGAGGCTCTGCCCACTGCCCACTGCTCGCCCGCGGCAACTCAGCGCGAAACCTGTATGTCGCCGCGGGCCGAGCTTGCCAACGCCCGTGAACTCCTGATCTGGGCCAGCAGATACGTGCGATCCCAGCGATAGCCCGAGGAGCTTTGCAGAACCTCGACTTCCCCGAGTGCTCGCAGCGCGGGGAGATCGCGCTCGCGGCCGATGACGTTGACGGACAAGTCCGAGCCGGATCGCTCCGGATCGCCAGGACATTCGCTTGTGCAATCCATGAGTGACTCGGTATGGAAATGCCAGCCGGCGGGGCGATCCAAGTAATAGAGCCGCAGGGCCAGGTCGTGAGGAATGGGACCGAACGGGGTCGGATACGGCTCTCGATCCCAATCATCATAAAGCAGCTCGAGGTGTTCGGACGCTGGAGTCTGGCGGCCCACTTGCCGGTAGAAGGCAGCCTCGCCGGAGCGGTGGTCGAACCAAGGAGCGACGAGCCAGAAGCCCAGACCGTAGGCGGCCGCCAGGCCGGTCAACGTGCCGAAGACGAGCCTCGCCGCTCTCTTCCGGGGCCAGCCTCGCTTGCATAACCAGCTTCCCAGCGCCGAGACCTCAACCGCCGACCAGATGGACCAGGGAATCATGGCGTGAATCGCATAGTGGGCGTTGCGAGCGCTGGCCAGGGAGACCAGGACAAGCGGTCCCAGCGCCCAGGCCCAGAGGAGCCGATCTCCCAGCGCCGCGTTCACCCGTTCTTGATCCGCTGGGCCGGGTCGGCCTCGGCCCGGCGCGGCCAAGACCCTGGGGATCAGGCCGATCGCACCGATCAAGGCCAAGGGCGTCCAGGGAAGTCCCTGGCCCAGGATGTCGAGCACATATTCCGACCACGATTCCCTGGCGATGATCCCATGCGTGGCACTGGTGCTAAGCCGCGACGTGACGTGCAAGAGCCACAGACCGATCACCTTCAAGCCATGTTGCCGGACCATGGCCAGCGGCCAACTGACCGTCAGGAAACCCGCGAGCAGCCAGCCGGCTGGGAACCGGAGGCGAGCGCGCAAGGTCTGATCCCTGTCCCAGATCGCCACGAGTGCAACCGTGCAGAGCACCAGCGCGCAGCCGAAGCCCGTTCCCTTGATGAACGACGTGATCCCGAGCAGCCCGAAAAACACCCACCTCCAGAGTTGCCAGGCGCGAGACGTCTTCCCACAGGCAGAGCCCTGATCCTGTTGCCCCTCGCGAATCCGCAACCGGTCAAATGCCACGATTGCCCATGTGATGGCACATGCGAGCAAGATATCCGCTTCGGCCAGTCGTCCGCGTAGGACCGTCCAGGCCGTGGTTGCCTGCATGGCTCCGGCGAGAACCGCGATCACTGGCCCGTAGCGATAAGCGGCCAGCATGCCGACTCCCAGGACGAGTCCCAGGGCGGCCAGGGCCGAGGGCAACCGGGCCACCGTCGGGCTGATCTCACCTGCCGCCCACCCCGACGCGGCGACGAGCCAGAACGGCAACGGAGGCTTCTCGAGCCAGGGCAAGCCGCCGATTCTTGGGTACCACCAATCTCCCGACGCGAGAATCTCGCGTGCTCCTTGCGCCACGAAGGCTTCATGGTAGGTGAGTTGATTCGAGCACCCCAGACCGACGACGATGGAAAAAGCCCAGATCAAGGTCAGATAGCCGATCCCCAGCCACGCGAGCCGGCGCTGGGGGAACGCCGACCAGGGACCGGTCCCCACGGGATTCCGTATGATCTGGTTCAAGGAACGCCCCTTCGATCATTCATCCATGTGTCGCGGAGCGAAAGGCACAGCCTCTCTACGATGGGCCGGTAGATCATCGTGAAACAGGGAAAATCCGTCAAGGGCGTGCCCACTGCCCGCTGCTCGCGAGTGGCTTGTGGCCGAGTTCGCCTTCGACTGGCGAGTGGCTTGTGGCCGAGTTCGCATGCGGCTGGGTAGTGGCCTAGTTGCTGGAGAATAGGATCTGCTATCCTAACCGCTAGCCACTAACCACCAGCCATAGACCGTGTGAGGTGAGCAGGATGAAAAGAGACCCGTCGCGCCCCCCGCAACCCAAGACCGGGCCCGCTCGACACCGGTTCGAACACCAGTCTCCTACCCAGATCCATGACCCCGAAGCGGACATGATGGTCCTGGCGCGTTGGGCCCACCGCGCCATGAAGAACCAGACCAGGTTCTGGGGCATGATCACCGGATGCACGGTCGCGCTTTTGGTGGTGGTGCTGCTCATCAGGTCGTTCAGCTCGGGAAACTCGCGTGCGGAAGAGGTCTGGACTCGGCTCCAGACGGCCAATTCCGCAGCCGAGCGGGTCAAGGTCGCCGACGATTATCCCAATTCGCCCGCAGCGGTCTGGGTCCGTCTGGAAGCGGCCACCGAGTATTACAACCAGGGTTTCGATGCCCTGCCCAACAGCCGTGACCTTGCCTTGCCGATGCTCAAGAAAGCCCTCGACAACTTCGACGAGGTCGTCAAGGCCGCACCCAAGGATTCGCCCCAGGCCCGCACTGCGGCCTTGGGCAAGGCCCGCACACTCGAGGCCCGCAACGAGCTGGACAAGGCCATCGAACAGTATGAACTCGTCGCCAAGACCTGGCCGGGAACCGCTGAGGCGACCGAGGCCAAGCGACTGGCCGACGATCTGAAGAAGCCCGAGGCGAAGGACTTTTACAGGGAGCTCTATGCCTTTTCGCCCACCAAGGTGACGCTCCCGCCGATGGGCAGCC
>JBMFUH010000273.1:0-7953 GCA_049966735.1 Isosphaeraceae bacterium | reverse complement strand
ATCGCCCCTTGCCTGCCAAGGACTTACGTCAAGGGACACCAAACATGGGCTAGCGAGATCGCGCTCAGGCGAAACCCCCTGAATAGGTCCATCATGTTCGAGGCCGCTGAGATCAGGAAGTTGCGCAAGGAGTTGGAGACTTTCTTCGGCGAAACGGTCAGGTGTCACGAACTGCTCTACCGACGGCATGACCTCGCTCGTTACTTTCGCAACCTGGGGTACTACTTCATCGAGACGCGGGAGTGGGACGAGGCCGTGGTGTCGTACTGCCTGAGCAACCAGTGGGAACACTCGAAAGCGGCCCAGAGCGAGCTGTACCACATCGCGCAAGAGACGCGTCGTCTCCCCGATCCGGAGCAGTATGGGGACTGGAATGAGATGCTCGCGCGACGGAGCCTGCCGACCAAACCAAACATCCTCTGGCCGCAGGTCGCCTGGAGACTCGGACACGCCATGCTGGGGGACGGGGAACTCGACCTTGCCCGATTCCGCTTCTCCATCGTCGTCGACCTGACCGGAGACGAGGAGGCCAAGGAACTACTCGAAAGGGCCGGGGAGCCGTCCGAGAGTTAGGGACCCGGGGGCCGCAACCCGAAGGTCCCACGAAGCCCAGCCTCCGGCTCACTCATTCTTCGCGGGGGCTGCTAAAGTCGGGTCATTGTCAAGAATCATCCCGCGACCCGCCCTCCGCGTGCGAAACCGGGGAGCGCGGCGATCGCCGCGGCGATGCGGAGCGAGGCCCGGCCGTCGCCGAAGGGACTGGACAGAGGAGAAAACCGGCGAGCCTCGGCCGGGCGCCCCATGATCCGGCATGTTTCCTTGATGATCCGGATGGGATCGTGACCGACGAGCAAGGCAGACCCCGCGCTGACGGCCTCCGGGCGTTCGCTGGCGGAGCGGAGCACCAGCACCGGCTTGCCCAGCGCGGGGGCTTCTTCCTGGATGCCTCCGGAATCCGTCAAGATCAGGCTCGCCCGCTTCATCGCCGCGACAAAAGGGCCATACCCCAGCGGCTCGCACAGATGAACCCGTGGAGATCCCGACAGGATCTCACGCACGACCGGCCCGATCCCGGGGTTCGGGTGCAAGGGCCAGAGAAACTCGACATCCGCCAGCCGGTCGTGCAGCGCTGCCACGGCCTGGCAGATCCGCCGCAAGGGCTCGCCGATTGTCTCCCGGCGATGGGCCGTGACCAGCACGAGTTGCTTGGTGTCGTCGAGCGGCACGCCGATGGGTTTATCCGCGCGGGCGGCATCGAGCAACGCATCGATGACTGTATTGCCCGTGACATGAATGGCCTCGGGCCGGATGCCCTCGCGCAGCAAGTTCGCCCGCGCGGTGAGTGTGGGAGCGAAATGAACGTCGGCAAGGTGCGAGACGATGATCCGGTTCGCTTCCTCGGGAAAGGGAGCCTCGAGGTTCCCCGTCCGCAGGCCGGCCTCGACGTGGCCGAACGGGATCTTCTGGGAGAAGCTCACGAGCGCCGCGGCCAGGACCGAGGCGGTGTCTCCCTGAGCCAGTGTCAACTCGGGACGGATCACGGCCAACGTCCCCTTCAGGCTGCCCATGAGCCGCTCGGTCAACTCGGCAAGCGGCTGCCCGGCCTTCATGGTGTCGAGCACGAAATCAGGCTTGATCTGGAAGAAACCCAGGATGGGGTCGACAAGGTCGCGATGTTGGCCGGTGCAAACGACCCGGCAACGCGCCCAGGGAGCGGCCCGCAAAGCCCGGATCAACGGGGCCATCTTGATCGCCTCGGGCCGGGTGCCAATCACGCAGACGATGGTCTTCCGCTGCAACGCACGCATGGCAACCGATTCCTTTCGGTCGTGAGCTTTCCCTGGATATGCAGGCGCCGGAATGACGTTTCGCTACCTCAAAGATGATCTCCTGTCAAGCTCCGTCGGCAGAAGCGAACACATGCACGCTCGCCTCTCGTCTCGGTCCGGGCACGATCGAGCAAACCGACCGCGAGGGAGTGCCGCGGTCGCAAGCGATCTTGGATGAGCCCCGCGCAACTTCTGCCCCATACCACTGGCGCTTGATACCGGGTATTTTCGTGGTTAGAGACTTGCCCATGACGGAACTCCCGGGCTTGTCGCACTGCCCGATCTCCCCATCAATCTCCCAATCAAGATGGACGTTCGTAATCATGGCCCAGACACCTGGTGGAAATTCGAGGACGCTGGATACGCTGGGAAGGCTCGAACTGGCTGCCCCGGTCCGTGAGCTACGATCGCGCAAGTGGGATGCGATCGTGGTGGGCGCGGGGCACAACGGACTCGCCTGTGCGGCGTACCTTGCGCGGTCCGGCCAGCAGGTTCTCGTGCTGGAGTCGCGGCAGCGCGTGGGAGGAGCCTGCACGATCGACGAGCCCTGGCCCGGCTACCATGTCTCGCCGTGCGCCTACCTCGTTGGCCTGCTCCATCCGCTGGTGATCGAGGAGTTGAATCTGCCGGGCTACGGTTTCGAGTGGTATCCGGCAACCGCGGGGCTCTTCGTGCCGTTCGAGGACGGTTCCAGCATCCAGCTCTGGGATGACGACGAACGCTGTGAGCACGAGATTCATCGCTTTTCAGCCAGGGACGTGGACGGCTGGCGCGATTTCTCCGCGGTCAAGGCGCGCTTGCGCGACGCGCTGCGGCCTGCCGGGGACGGAGACTTGTGGATCGGCAAGGCACCGACGATCGACGAGATCGAGGATCGACTCGGCGGCGACCACGAAGCCCGACACATGCTCTTTGAATGGTCCATGGTGGAATGCGTCGAGAATTACTTCCAGGATGAGCGGCTGCAACTTGCCTATCTGGGTCAGGGGGTGATCGGCACTAATGCCAGCCCGTTCGACCGTGGCACGGCGTCGATCCACTTCCACCATCAATCCGGCCGGATGGGCGGGATTCCGGGGATGTGGGGCTATGTCAAGGGTGGCATGGGCATGGTCTCGTTTCTCCTCTGCGACATCGCCCGCGACCTGGGCGCGACTGTCCTGACGAACGTCCCGGTAGCCCGGATCATCCCCGGCGTCGGCGTGGAACTGGAGGGGGGCGAGCGGATCGGAGCCGCGCGCGTGATCTCCAACGCCGACCCACGCGCGACCTTGAAGATGCTGGGCGACGCCGCCGATCCTGCCTGGGAGGCCCGCGTCGAGTCGATTCCCCAGATCGGCTGCACGGTGAAGCTGAACGTCGTCATGAGCGAGCTGCCCAGCTTCCGTTCCCGTCCGGGGACGATGCTCGCCCACCACGAGGGGCAGATCAATACGCCGCTCTCGAAAGACGAATGGAAAGCCTCGTTCCAGGCCGCCAGGGGGGGCGAGCTGCACCCGCGGATCTGGACGGAGCTTTACTTTCAGACCGTCCACGATTCCTCGGTCGCGCCGGAGGGCGTGCACACGATGAGCGTCTTCGGCCAGTACGTTCCGCACACCTTCGCGCGGGGCGACTGGGACACCCGGCGCGATGAGGTCAAGGAAGTCGCGCTCAGCTCCATCGGCCGGTTCTGCGACAATTTCCCCGCCGTCGTCCGCGACGTTCAGGTTCTGGGGCCCCCCGACGTCGAAGCAAAGGTCGGGCTCACCGGCGGTCATATTTTCCAGGGAGAATGTCTTCCCCCCTATATGTGGGAGCAGCGGCTCTCGCCCCGGACGCCGATGCCGGGCGTTTTCCTCTGCGGAGCCTGCACGCACCCCGGCGGCAGCGTGATCGCCATCAACGGCCGTAACGCCGCCATGGAAGTGCTGGAGGAGCCGGTCAAGACCCGGGGGTAGACCAGCGGAAGAGTGATTGCTTCCCCCGTGGGACAAGATTTCAATCTTGTCCACTGATAACTTGATTCACTGATCCAGGACAAGATTGGAATCTCGTCCCACGTTTTACTCCGCCGGCGCGGGCAGACAGCGAGCGGGGGGATACCAGCCCGCCAGGAGATCGCTCAGGTGACGGTTCAGATAGAGATTGTACGACCGGCCCCAGAAGAGGTCGCTGGGGTACGTGGCCGAGGGGCGGGCGGCCCTACGGTCCATGATTCCCGCGGCCACGCAACACTCGGTGACCAGCTCCGAGCAGAACCAGCGAGGCCGATCGCCGCACGGCTCACCGACGAACCAGGTCTTGAGCGGACCTCGCGTCCGCAGCGGCGTCAACTGGCCAAACCAGCGCGCCAGGGCAAACGGCTTGCCTACCTGGGCTGTCGCAAACGCGGTCAGCCGGGCCGATTGCTCGGGCGTGAGCGGATAGCGGCGGCGGCGAATCCAGACACGGTCCCCCACCTTTTGATGTGCGGAGATGTGCGCATAGGGGTCCATCACGTCGACGGTGACCTTGTTGAACGGCCCGGCCTCGATGAGTCCCAGCCGTCCGTCGGGGCGGGCGAAGACGATCCCCGAATGATGCACGCCGTTGGCGCCGGCGATCAGGTGGCCCCAGCGGAACCAGAGCCGCTGGTCAGTGGCCAAGAAGATGTCTCCTGGCCGCGGGACGTAGCCTTCGAGCGGCCTTCGGATTTCCCAGTCGCGACTGTAGGCTGGCTGACAGAGATACGCCCTGATCGCTGGCGCCTGACTCGATGCCTTCACCGGAGCTTGCGCGAGCAAGGACGGAACAAGCATTCCCAGGAAGGCGAGGCTCATCCGTGAGACCCCGGGTTGTGTGAGAATAATGGGAGTGTACGCTTTATTTTCGGCCTCGCGGATCATCTTCTTGACCGTCCAGACAGGCTGTCGGATGCTCCTAGACGACGCAAGGTTCGCAATCTGCCGGTTCCACAAAGAGGTCCGATTTTGAGGGTGGCGCGGGATGCGGAACGTTCACGTCCTGGACCTCGATGGCAGCCTGATGCCGCAGTCGGAGCTATTCGGTGACGAAGCCACCCGATGGACCAGAGCGCGGCACTGGGGCCCTCAGGTGCGCCTGGCTTGTTCCTTCGCGAGGTTCAACCGCTTCCAGCACTGGCTTGGGGAGTTACCCTGGCCGCCTGCTCCATGCGTCACCTGCTACGGCTCGGGAGACTTTCACCACGTGACGCTGGCCCTCTTGAGACGCATCGCGGAGCCGTTCAACCTGCTGGTCCTGGACAAGCATCCGGACTGGATGAGGGGCATCCCGTTCCTTCATTGCGGAACCTGGCTGCGCCACGCGCTGCGGCTGCCTGGGATCAACCGCGTCTTCCACTGCGGCGGCGATCTCGATTTCGACAACGCCTACGGCTGGCTGGCCCCCTGGCAAGACATTCAGTCGCGGCGGATCGTCGTCTTGCCCGCACGGCGCAGGTTTGTTCGCGGCCGCTGGGCCGGCATCGAGGTTGAGCCGCTCTTGAATGACGGCGTCTCGGTTGCTCACGTGTTAAGCAACGTCCTGGGCCCATTCCGGGATGAACTGGCTCGATTGCCGCTCTACATCTCGATCGACAAGGACGTCCTGTCGGCCGAGGATGCCGCCGTGAACTGGGACTCCGGCTTCCTGCGACTGCCGGAGGCCCAAACCATCCTGGAGACGTTTCTCGACGCGGCGCAAGGGCAGCTCATCGGCGCCGACTTGCTGGGAGACTGGTCGCCCATCGAGCTTGGGCACTGGCTCAACCGCCTCTGCGATCGGCTGGACCATCCCAGTCCTGTGCACGGTCCGGACGAGGCTGCCCGGCGAAACGAGCGTGCGAACACGATGATCCTCGAGACGCTTCAGTTGGGGTCTGTGTGAGCATCGTCTGGTCCGCACGGCGGACCCTACGGGAAATCATCCGCCTTGAGAGACGTCACCACCGCACCGTGTCCGCGCGGTGCAGCCAGCCGTCGCCGATGCCTTCGAAATGGCCGAAGACCCAGTCCTCTGTTTCGGAGAGGATCGTGAACTCCGCGCCGTCCTTGAGGGGCTGGTCGAAAGCCGGCTCGTAGTCCTTGCCGATCCCCTTGCGAGCGATGGTCTCGCGGGTGACGACACCGTGTCGCGATGAGGCCATGTCGGTGTATGCCAGACCGGTATCGACGCTCAGGATCAGGCCGACAACAACGAGCCCCGCGCTGATCCAGTAAGCGAACGGCCGGCGGAGCAAGAGTCCCGCCGATGCGGCCGCCGCGCCTGCCAGGAAGCACGCGAACGCCGCATACGCCTTCTCGGGAAACGACAGCCAGCCGCTCCAGAAAAGGACGTGTCGCCACCAGGGAGGCGAGGGCTGGGGCAGCCGCCCGGGAGCGACCGCAAGCGCCTGACGCAGGTTGGCATCGAGGTAAGGATCGCGCGGACGGTACGGTTTGGCCTGGCGATACGCGGCGATGGCCCGGCCCAGTTCGCCGGCCCGGAAGTAGGCGTTGCCCAGGTTGTAATACACGGCTCCGTTCTGATAACCATCGGCGAGCAATGTCTCGAGCAGTGACGCGGCCCGGCGGTAATCTTCCGGAGATTTCGCGCCATCAAACACCTCGAGGGCCCGCAGAAACGTGCGCTGGCGGGCTCCCGGTTCGGCAGCGTGGTTCACGCCCGGAACAAGGCATATCAGCATGATCAAGATAGGAATTATTCTACTCATGCTTCAAGATCCCCGCTGAAGATGGCGTGCCAGGCTCGGAATGATCGCCTCAGCCCTGTCGATGAGCGCCGGGACCTCGGAGGCGATGGCCGCCCCGTATTCGGCACTTTCGACGGTCTCGAGCAGTCGCAGGACCTCCGAACGCTCGGTGGCCGGAACGGCACAGCGGGCGAGGATCGCGTCGGCTTCGGTCGCGGTCAGGCCCTCGGCGATGATGTTCCGCATGTCGGCAATCAACCCCACGAGCGCCGCTCGCGTGGCGCGGAGGGCATCCCTGGACTGCCCTTCGGCAAGAGCCTTGCGGGCCTCGGCGAGTTTGCGGCCGGCCAGCCGCCGCGCGTGCCGTCTGCGCTGCCAGACCACGTCTCCCGAGCGCCGGCGATGGGCCGAGACGAAGCCGAAAAGACAGAGCACACCACACCAGACCCCGGCGCTCGCGCCGGCCAGCGCGGCGACGTTCACGCGCTCGTCTCTCAGCTCCGACGGATCAATCACATTCTGAAAGATGCCCTGCTCGCGCGACTTGATCGACGGCGCTTCCGGTCCGGGGAGCGATCCGACAATCTCCCCGGCGGCCAGTTGACTGGCCGTCGTCACGTTGAGCGCGATCGGCCGCGTGGCGATCTCGGAGAACTTCTCGGTGTCGGGATTGAAGACGTTGACGGTCAGCGCGGGGATGCCGACCCCGGCGCGCTTCGGCCGCAAGGCATACTCGAATCGCTTCACCTCTCCCGCTTTTCGTCCGGTCGGGTTCTTGTCGAGGACCTCGAAGTCGGCGGCGATCTGGGAATTGGCGGTCAGGTCGGGGGCCGAGATCAGGTCGAGCGAGCCGCTGGACGGCCCACGCTCGATGTCGAGACTGAGCGTGAGCGGGTCACCGACACGCAGCGAGGTCGGATGGGCCGATGCCGCCACCCGGTAATTGCCGATCCCGCCGCAGAAAGTCGGCGGCCGTGGCTCGGGAACGTCGCGCACGTCCAGCCGAACGGCGGCGGCCACCGCGACCAGCCGTTTGCCGGTATAACTGTTTCCCTGCGTACCCGACACGAACGAACCCTTGACTAGTGCCGGACCGAACGTGTAGGTTCCCGCCTTCTCGGCCGTGAGGTTCCGCTTCAGTTCGTAGACGAAGTAGTTGGCGGTCTGTCCGTCGAGCCCCTTGCGCCGTTCGCGGCCGTGGGAGAGGTTGAAGACCGCCGCGCGCGGCCCTTCAAAAATCGAGAACATGCCGCTGGGCATCGTCAGGTCGTTGAGCGAGAAGCCGCTGCCGTTCTCCGCGAGCAGTTTCTGGAGCCAGCGCGACTTGTCCTCACCGGAGAGCCCTGGCGGCGGCTCGACCCAGTTGATCTGGATATTCGGCGGACGCCGGCGGAGCGGAACGAGCGGGTCGCCATCGGGATCGTCGGGCAAGGGGCGAACCAGCACGCGCAG
>JBMFUH010000272.1:0-7958 GCA_049966735.1 Isosphaeraceae bacterium | reverse complement strand
ATACCGCGCTGGACGTCCTGGCCCTGTCGGCGGGATACAACCCCAGCCAGGCGGGTGTTTTCAGGCTCGACTACTCAGACAATTCCTCCGACCAATACACGCAAGGCGTCAGCGAGTGGACGACCGGCTACACCGGCGTGGGTGGGACGACCGCGCCGGGAGAGTCCATCGCCGCCACCATGAGCTACTACAACAACACCGTGTACGGGCCGCAGCAAGGCACACACGCATACCTTTATGGGTACAACTTCGCGATCAATCCGAACAAGACGCTTTCCTACATACAACTGAACAACAATCCCAATATGGCCATCTTCGCTATCGACCTCGTCAACACCCAAGCGAAGCAGCAAATCGCGATGGCGCCCGCGAGCGGCTCCAGCGCTCTCGGCTCGGCCAATTCATCGAGCGTCCAGGGCGACAAGACGAGTTCCACCATCGCCGTGGACGCTGGCACCCCAACTTTCTCGGGTCCCGCCGATCCGGCCGATCCGTGCTTCGCCTGGGCACCTGCATCTCCAGCAGGCGAGGCGTGGGCGCCCCATGCGTAGGCGCCGCTCATGTGAGTGTCGCTCCGACGGCCCAGGCCGCATACCTACTGCCTCCTGCTCAGTCGTACAAAGCCCTCGCCACGAGTACGAACCAAGAAGGAGTGCCCGTGGAAGCGCTCACGCCGCCGCTTCGATACCAGACACGAATGATAGGTCTCTTTGCAAGGAGGGCCGCGGCGGCGAGGTAAGCCGTCGTGCATGCCGTTGGGACGTTGAAGATCGCGGCACCGAGGTTCCCAAGGCCGCGGGATCCCGGCCGCGCTGCCCCGACTTCCGAAACACCGTAGGCTTGGGAGTCAGCCGATTCCTGGCGTTGCCGCTCCGGACGGTCGCGATAGAATGGATGTGGAGGTCCCTATGATCCAGACGATCGAAGCCGTGGTGGATGCGACCGGCCAGGTCCGACTACTCGGCGAGCTACGAGTGGACGGGCCACGCCGAGCCCTGGTCACGGTGCTCGACGAACCGGCCGCTCTACCAAGGGAGCCAGCGTTTCTGGCCGAGGCGGCCCTGGCCACGGACTGGTCGAGACCGGAGGAGGATGCGGCGTGGTCGCACCAGTCCGCTTGCGGGTCCGCCTCGTAGATGGTCGAGACCGGAGGAGGATGCGGCGTGGTCGCACCTTCAGTCGGCGAAGTAGTAATCGTCCCGTTCCCTTTTTCCGATCTGTCGCAATCCAAGCCGCGGCCCGCAGTCTGCCTGGCCCACGCTGGCCGAGGTGACTGGGTGCTCTGCCAGATCACCAGCGGCCCCCTACGGCGATCCGTCGGCATTGCCGCTGGACGCCTCGGACTTCGCGAGTTTTGCACCTTCGCGAGGGCCCCAGGTCACCGTGAGCCGCAAACCGACTCAGAAAAGAGGACTCATAGCGGAAAAGCCGAGAACTCCGCCACTCACGCCCGACTGGCCCTTGAACCGTGAGCGGCAAATCCTCATAATGGCCCGATGCGCGGTCTCCAGGGCCGCATTTTTGGTATTGCCATCCCGGGCAAAGGGCGGCCGAAAAGCCGCGAAGGTGCCCAGGAATGGTCATGCGTGGGTGTTTGTCCCGCGCGGTTCAACCGACCTCTTTTGAGGAGACCTCGCCTGATTGCGGGGTCAAGGCGAGCAATCGATGGCGGAAGTACAGAGAATCAGGGTCGAGCCCCGCGACCCCGCGAGGAACAAGGGAACCGGCACTCGAGTGGCCCGGCGGATTCGCCAGGCGGGACGGGTCCCGGCGGTCATTTACGGGCACAGGCAAGACGTCGTGCCGATCACGCTCTCCCGCGATGACGTCTGGCAGATGATCAAGGCGGCGAGCCATCTCGCGGAGCTCGATCTGGGCACCAAGACCGAGACGGTGCTGATCCGCGACGTCCAGTGGGACAATCTGGGTAAAGATATCCTCCATCTCGACTTCGCGCGGGTGAGCGCCGAGGAGCTGATCGAGATCGACGTCAACGTCGAGCTGCGCGGCCATGCCCCGGGCGTGGCGGAGGGGGGTATCCTCGAGCAGGTCGTCCACTCGCTCACGGTCAAGTGCCCGGCGGGGGCGATTCCCGACTCGATCAAGGTGGATGTCAGCCAGCTCGGGATTGACCAGTCGATTCACGTGCGCGATCTGTCCCTGCCGCCCAACGTCACGGTGGACGCCGACCTCGATGTGCTCCTGGTCCATATCGTGGTCCGGGCAGCCCCGGTCGAGGAAGCCCCGGCACCTGAGGCCGAGGCGGCCACCCAGCCCGAGGTGATCAAGCCCGAGCGCAAGGAGAAAGAGAAAGCCGAGTGACGATGGCGCGACTTTTCGCCGCGGGGAGAATCTGAGGACACGCCTGCCCGCCGCGGTGATCGAGGGACACAGGAGCCGGGAGCCTTGGCGACAATCAAGCTGGTGGTCGGCCTGGGAAATCCGGGAACGAAGTATCAGGGAACTCGCCACAACATCGGGTTCGAGTTGATCGATCGGCTGGCCAAGGGGGGACGGGGCACCAGTTTCACGCGCGAGTTCGAGGCCCAGATCGCCGAGACCGAGATCGACTACCACCGCGTTTTTCTGCTCAAGCCGGAAACGTTCATGAACTTGAGCGGCCGGGCGGTTGGACAGGCGGCGCGGTTTTACAAGCTCGAGCCGGCGGACGTCCTGGTCGTCTGCGACGATCTGAGCTTGCCGGTGGGCAAGCTCCGGGTCCGCCGCGGCGGGAGCGACGGCGGTCAGAAAGGGCTGCGGGACATCATCAACCACCTGGGCACCGACCAGGTTCCGCGGCTCCGGATCGGCATCGGCGATCATGGCCAGGTTGACGCGGCCGATTATGTCCTTTCCCGGTTCCGCGGTCCCGAACGAGCGCTCGTCGACGACACCCTGATTCTCGCCAGCCAGGCCGTGGCCGTCTGGGTGACGCAAGGAATCGACACGGCCATGAATCGGTTCAATGGACCAGCGAATCAATCCAATAATTGACCAATCATGCAAAGCTCGGAGGACACGCCAGTTGGCACTCAACACTTATGAAGGAATGTTTCTGCTTGATAGCGCCAAGGCCGCGGCGGCCTGGGATGACACGGTCAAGCACGTGCACGACATCCTCACCAAGCACAGCTCGGAGATCGTGGCCAGCCGGCAGTGGGACGAGCGCCGGCTCGCTTACCCGATCGCCGGTCACAAGAAGGGCACGTATCTGCTCACCTACTTCAAGACAGACGGCTCGATGCTCAAGGAGATCGTGGCCGACTGCCGGTTGAGCGACCTGATCATCCGGGAGCTGATCCTCAAGGTGCCGCCCAAGCTGGAAGAACACCTCGTGAACCAGGCCATGACGTCCACGCCCAACGTCGAGGCGGAAGAGTCCGGCCCCGAGGAAGAGCTGGAGGAACGCCCCCGCCGCCGCCGCCGCGAAGACTGAGCGCCGGGTTAGCGAGTTGATTCTCCACGGACGCGTTGCAATCTAGAGGACACGCGTTTAGTATAATCGTCGGTGTGGGGCAATCAGGGCAATGGGTCCGTGGTGGTGAAAGGAACCAGGCAATGGCCGACTTGAACAAGGTTTTCTTGATGGGTCGTCTGACCTTCGACCCGGAGCTGCGCAGGACGCCGGGCGGCACGGCGGTGACGGAGCTGCGGATGGCCACCAGCCGAAACTGGATGGGCCGGGATGGCGAGCGGCGTGAGGAAAAGCTCTTCATCGATGTGACCGTCTGGGATCGCCAGGCCGAGAATTGCTGCCAGTATCTCCGCAAGGGAAGCCCGATTCACGTGGAAGGCTACTTGAAGATGGAGACCTGGGACGACAAGAACACCGGCGAGAAGCGATCGAAAATCCGGGTTCAGGCCGAACGCATTCAGTTCCTCGACAGCCGTCGTGGTGACGCGTCCAACGACAGTGCACCAGCGGACGACGATGCTTACGTGTCCGGTCGCGACCAGGCTCCCAGGCGCTCGGCCGCGGCCGCGCCCGCGGAGCCGCGCGGTCCGGGCAACGGCACGGCCGGCCGCGCTCCGTTGCCTTCCCCCCCCCCCGTGAGCACGCGTCCCTCGGCCGCCCCCGAGGATCGCGACGAGGAAGATATCCCGTTTTAGGTGGTGTTTCCGGAGTGGGTAGTTGTCAGTGGTCTGGAAGCTAGCAACTCGCAACTACTTTCCTTCCGTCTTTTCGTTTGAGTGAGAGTGAGCCCGACAGATGGCCAAAACAACCACTTCCAAGGCTGCCAAACCCAAGGCCAGAGCAAAGGCCGGCGCCAGGACTTCAGGCAAGGCAGGTGATGCGTCCAGGACCAAGCAGGCCGTGGCGGGCCCTCCTCGTCAGCCTGGCGTCGAGCGCAGGAAGAACCATCCTCTGAGGGCCAAGGGCGGTCACATCTCCGTCCTGCTCACCCACCCTGTTCCCCACCTGGGCCAGCCCGGTGAACTGGTCAACGTTCGACCGGGTTTCGCCCGCAACTACCTGCTCCCTCAGGGTCTGGCCACATTCGCCACCCAGCACAACCTGCGGATGGTCGAGAAGCATCGCGAGCGGCTCAAGCAGCTTGAGGAAGCCCGCCGGGCCGACCTGCAAGCCTTGGGAGCCCAGATCGCCCAGCGCTCCTTGACGATCGAGGCCAACGCCAACGAAGAAGGCCACCTCTACGGTTCGGTCAATGCCGATCAGATCGCCTTGGCTCTCAAGACCGAGGGGTTCCCAATCGAGACCGAGAACGTCCGGATCGAGGGGCCGCTCAAGGACCTTGGCCTGTACACCATCAAGATCTTCCTGGCCCAGGACATCGACACCGAGGTCAAGCTCTGGGTGGTACCGACCCACACCGAGGACATGGACAATCCCTGATCCCAGCCTCGGAATCGCCCGGACTCGCTTCCCCGATCGCCGGCGGGGCTGTTTCTTTTTCCGGTTCTTGCCTCGCGGACAGCCCCTCACCTGGCCTTCGGCCATCCTCTGCCCGAGGGAGAGGGGTTTCTTCAAACCTTCACCCTCCGGGAGAAGGTGCCGCGCGGCGGCGGATGAGGGTGCCAGCCTGCGAGAATGAAACAGCCGTGGATCGCCAGCACCAGGCGGGTCGTTGCCCCGCCTTTTTTTCGGTCCCTCTCCACCTGGCCGAAATCGATCAGCTCGGCTCTCGCCCCGTCCGGCGAAGATTTCCGATTGTTTTTCGCCCGATCCACGGAAGATGCTCCGGACGGAAAGAATCGTTTCGCCCCCACCCAAGTGTCTTGCATTTCTTAACTTTTTCCGATGCCATCCCGCAGCGCGAACCGATACGATTGTTCAGAGACGACCTGGTGGCCTGCTGGGCCGGCTTCAGCCTCATCGTGCTGTCCGGAGCGCCCGGCTAGAATGAAATGAAGTCTGTCCGGATGCCACCGTTGGCGGGGACATCTTGTCATCTCGTTGAACTCTCGAATCTGGAAGTTTGCGTGGTGCGCGGGGGATTGCAGGCATGGCATCGGGGAACGGCAGAAATGGCGGCAACGGTAGTACCTCGCTCGTTGCGGCGGCGGGCGGCTCCCTGAGCGATCATTTGCCTCCGCAGAACCTGGAAGCGGAGCGATCGGTCTTGGGCGGCATCTTGCTGGACAACGAGGTCCTGCACGAGATTGTCGGCTTCCTCGGCGTCGAGGACTTCTACCGCGACGCCCACCAGATCATCTATCGGGCCATCCGCGACCTCTACGACCTGGGCAAGGCCGTCGATGCCGTGACCCTCTCCGACGAGCTGACCCGCCGCGATCAGTACAAGCAGATCGGCGGCGACGAGATGCTCCTGGAGATCGCGGGCAGCGTCCCTCATGCCGCCAACGTCAAGTACCACGCCGAGATCGTCCGCCAGAAATCGATCAGCCGCCAGCTTATCCAGAGCGCGACGGACATCATCCGCGACGGCTATTCCAACCTTTACACGGCCCAGCAGCTTCTGGAATCGGCCGAGCAGAAGATCTTCACCATCGCGGAAGACCAGGTAAAAGGAGAGACTTACGAACTCAAGCAGGTGCTCGAAGAGGCGATCACTCTAATCGCCAAGCGTGCCGACGAGAAGCACCCGGTGACGGGAATCTCGTCCGGCTTCCTCGACCTGGATGATCTCACAAACGGGTTCCACCCCAACCAGCTCGTGATCATTGCCGCCCGGCCCAGCATGGGAAAGACCGCGCTGGCGCTGAACATCTGCGACCACGCCGCCATGACGGGCGGCGTGACGGTGCTCCTGGTGAGCCTGGAAATGGGCGAAATGGAGATCGGCGAACGTCTCCTCTGCGCCCGCTCGCGCGTCGACGGTCACAAGCTGCGTACCGGCCAGGGAATCCACTTCTCGGAAATGAACAGCCTGACCAAGGCGTTCACCGAGATGCAAAACGCGCCAATCTTCATCGACTGCACCCCCGCGCGGAACATGCTCCAGATCACGGCCATGGCGCGGCGGCTCAAGCTCCGGCAAGGTCTGGGACTGATCGTGGTCGATTACATTCAGCTCGTCGATGCGGAAGACTCGCGAGACAGCCGCCAGGAGCAGATCGCCAAGATCAGCCGGCGGCTCAAGACCCTCGCGCGGGAGCTTGAGGTGCCGGTGATCGCGCTTTCCCAGCTCAACCGCGCGGTGGAGAGCCGCGAGGACCGCCGCCCGCGCATGGCGGACCTACGCGAGTCTGGCGCCATCGAGCAAGACGCCGACGTGGTCCTCTTGCTCCATCGCCCCGAGTATTACGAACCGACCGATCCCACCCTCCAGGGTGTCGCCGAGGTCATCGTCGCCAAGAACCGCAACGGTCCCACGGGCAACATCAAGCTCACGTTCCTCAAGAACCTGACCAAGTTCGAGAACGCCTCCCAGCTCACGGAGCCGCCGATCGACTCCGGCGCGGCCTTCTGAAATCGCGCGGACGGTGACGATCCTTCCAGCTCACCGTAGGGCCCGCTGCGCGGACCAAATGTCTCGGTCATCGGTCCGCTCAGCCGGCCCTCCGATCCCGGGATCGCTCGCGCGCCGGGATGTCGTTTCAGCGGCTCGACGCGATTCAACGGGCACGAAGCCTTCCCGGGTGCGTTTCCCCGCCGAGCGCGGGAACGAGCACGAAGGCACCCGCCATTCACCCGACTCTCTTTGGTTTTACACCAAATCTTAACCCGTTCGGCCGCGACCAAACATTAAGATGGCTACAGCAAGCCGAGGCCGTTCCCGCGTCAGCCCCCATGGTGACCGCGTGGCCATGAAGACAACGACCTGCCTTCCCGGAACTTCCTTCCCGAGCGGTTGTGTCTTCCCAGGCACGGACAGGTCCGATCGAGCCTTCGCCACAAAAATACACGAAGACCGGCATACGTGTAACTCTGATGGTCACGCGGGGTCATTCCTCGGAACTGAGACTGAAATGCGGCAGGCAATTTACACAACGATGATGGTTTTTCTGGGCTGAGTGAATTGATGATGAAAGTACCTTTGATGATTACCAGTCTGGTAGTGAAGCTGGCGCCGGTTCGCGCCGCGACGGCTCGCTTTCTGGGTCTCTTGCTGGCCGCGGGACTGACGATCGCCGGCATTGCGGGGTGTGGCCAGGAGTTCGGAGACGCGAGGCCGCCGATCCAGCCGGTCAAGGGCCAGGTTCTTCTGGACGGCAAGCCGCTGACCTCGGGTGAAGTGGTTCTGGTTTCTTCCAAGTATGCAAGCGAGCACCACGGGACGATCGGTTCGGACGGCCACTTCACGATCAAGAGCGGCGACGTGGAAGGCGCTCCCGAGGGAGAATACCGGGTCCGCATCGATCCCGAGCCGAAGCAGGGTACCAAGGGCCGGCCCGCGAGAACGTCGACAAGCCTTCCCTATCCAGCCCACTATGCCGATGAGACCACGTCGGACCTGAGTATCACGGTCAAACCGGGCGATAACGACGCCGAGCTCAAGCTGACCAAATCGGCCTCCAAATCGAAGACGAATTGA
>JBMFUH010000271.1:0-7972 GCA_049966735.1 Isosphaeraceae bacterium | reverse complement strand
CACGAACCGCTGGCGGTCGCTCGCCGCGAGGAACAATTCTCGCCGGCTGGACCTCAGACGCGAACCCTGTGCGGACCAGTGGAAGGAGTCAGCAAGCCCGCCTGAAGCCGGGATGTCACGCCAGCAATATGGTATAGGAGAACGGGCGCCGGGGAAAGCCGTAGCGGAGTGAAGGATTTCCCCCGGCGCGGCAACACGGTAGGGTTTGTGGCGGGAGATCAACCTGAGCCTGAACACGAAAACAGGCTCGTCAGAGTGCGAAACGTCCCACGAAGCTGCTCCGGCAGTTCGGGTCGTTCCAGCGGGTATCCAGCTCTTGACCTTTGAACTCATGGCCCAAGGTGTAAGCGGGTGCTGCCTTGACGCCGCTGGAGAGCGGAGGATAGGCGACAACCTCGTTGCCGCAGAAGTGGTCGGAATCGTCGAGCGGACGCGTGACGATCTGGGCCAGCCCGGCCGCCCAGAACGAGGCCCGAGGCGAGTGCGGCATGCCGTGAGCCGAATGCGTCGCATCCGCTGCCGAGGTTGCGTGATCCTCTAGCTTGAGGCTCATCCGAGCGGTCTTCACGGCCACCACGTGCTTGAGCCGGGCGCCGCCCAGTTCTTGAGCCATCCGCCTCAGTGCGTCGCGCTGGCTGGCGTTTGCCTTGGCGTCGAGGATCAACACGCACGCGGCCCGTTCCGGCTGATCCTCGGAAAACGTGGTCGTGCCCCGGACCGCCGCGGCCACGCAGAGACCGCTTATGTCGGTTCCCTTCCACGTCCCCTTTTCCACCTTCCAGGCCATCACCGCCTGGTGGCCGGTGATGAAGACCTCGGAATTGGAAATGCAAGGGCCGGTGAAAACGTCGGCGGTTCGCGCTTCGACATAATCACCTTGAATATCCGCGGCACTAGCAAAAGATGTGCCCAATATCAGCAAGGTTCCAAAGCAAGCCGACAGCGAAGTCCGCATGGATGAGGGCTCCTGAAGAAGGGAAGTCGTGGGTGATCGTGGGTCGACGTTGGACTGGCTGAATTATGCGAACCGGGTCAATCCCGGGTCAAGAGCCACCGAGAGCTGAGGCCGGCCGGGCTGAGCCGGCATCATTGTGATTCAGATTGATGTCCAGGTCCTGACTCTCATGCTGACTCCCACCATGATCTCGTTGCACAGGCGCCCAGACTCCGTGGCTTTGTTTTGTCGTTTTCTCGCGCTTCGCCCGGACCTTGACCCGCGGACTGTCTCCGCTGGCCTTGCGCACCTGGGGATCGATCTGACGGACGGCAGCGGCGGTTTTCTCGGCAAGTCGTCGGGACTTCGGCTCATTCTTCGCACTTGCGTCCATGCTCGCTGGCTTGAGGGAGCCGGGCAAGGTGGCGAGTAGCTCCTTGTAGGCCGATTCAAGTCGCGTTCGGTCATCCTGGTAAGCCTGCACGCTGGTCTCCAGCCGCTGGTTGACGGTCTCGAGCTGCGCGATCCTGCGGGCGTCGTCGACAGCCCGCTCGGAATAATCCTGGTTATCACTCCGCAGCGCCAGCATCTGGTCCTTGAGCCGAGCGTTTTCCGATCGCAGGGTCTGGCTGAGCCGGTGGCATTCATCGAGCTGTGAGCGAGGCACCAACTGGCAGCCCGAGGCCAGCAGGGCCAGGGCGGTCAGGGCAAGCGGAAGTTTTCCCGGCAGAGCCTTCTTGCGTCGCGGACCCTCATTCATTTCCCCCCCTTGCAAAGGGGGGACAGGGGCAGGGGGGGTGGGCACAGCGTGACGAGCCCCGGCGCGCCGGGGGAAGGAGTTCGCTGCTTCCAGGCTCTTTTTCTCAGCCATTTCCAGCTCCCGAACGGGATGCTTCCCGGCGACCACGCAGGCTTTCACCCCTCTTACCCCCCCCTTTGCAAGGGGGGGAAAATGATCACCGAAGCCAGAATAAGAGCGCCACTTGGAGAATCCCAACCATGTCTCATCCCAGCCATCCGCTCCGACTTCGTTCGGCGGCGATGGGCCTCTGAGCCTGAAAACAAGACCCGAGAATGGCCAGACCCGTCTGCGCCAGACCGGTCGCAAACGGGTCATCGAGGTGATGGGTCTGGGGAATCCCGGGCATATCTACCGGATTTGGCCCGGTCGATCAAGCCCGGAATTGTGAACAGGCGTTCAACTTATCAACTTCCAAAGAGGCCGGCGATCGCCCGGACCAGGCCCGAGGCGACGGGGGTTTCCTGAAAGTCATAGAGGTTGCGCATCAAATCGAGCGAGACGAAGGCGGCGAAGAGGAGGCAGACGGTTGTGAAGCCGAGCAGTCCAACCCAGAGACCTCCCCATTCGGGAGTGGCCTCGCGGGAGATGACCATGGCCGGCCCGGCCGTGGCGGGAGCCCCCTCGTCGGACGACCATGCGGTGGCCATCTCGCTGGAGACGGCCTGCTCGAAGCCGTCGTCTTCCTCTTCCTCCTCGGCGAAGGCGGAAGGGGCCATCGCGGTGGCCGCGTTCTGGTCGACCTCTTCCTCGTCGATGGCAAAGACTTCGGACCCGCTGTCGCTGTCTTCCAGGTCGAAGTCGCTGGCCGCCTCGAGCTGCACGGTCTTGTCGTCGGAGGAATCCTCATCGGAGAGCGGCACGTCGACCTCGAAGTCGGTGTCGTCGAAGATGTCCTTTTCGCCCTTCTTGGCGGCGGGGGGCGGCGTGGCGGCCAGGCCTGGCTTTGCCTGGCGCGGCCTTGCCGTCACCCTTGGGGGGCGTTGCCGGGGCGGCCTTGAACGTCTGGATTTCCTCGTCGGAGAGGGGGGCCAGCTCGATCGAATCGTGATGTTGCAGATCCAGACCGGCTGTACCCTGGAGGTTGATTCCCGAATCGCTGGGGCGAGACAGGTTGATGCCGGAGGTGTCCGGAGGCGCGGCGGTCACGTCCGAATCACTGGGACGTAGCGGGGTCGACTCGAACTCGTCGCTGCTAGCGTCCAGGGCGCTGAGCTCGAAATCCGAGCCCGAGTCCGGCTGGAGGGCGCTGATCATATCGCTCGACGGATTGAGCTCGAAATCGCTGTCGGACTCGGCGACCGGAACTTCAGCCGAGGAGCCGGATACGGGCGAAGTGCGGACGGCCGTATCCCCCGCGCCGGCGATCGGAGTGAGGAAATTGTGATCGGCCGTATCATCCTTGATCAGGGTGACATCGGAATCGCTGGGCGCCTTGAAGTCCGGATCGGGCGAGGCGAGGCGGACGTCGGAGTCGCTGGCTCCCTTGACATTGTCCGGCACCAGGCGAACGTCGGAGTCGCTGGGAAGTTTGCCGGAGGTTTGCATGCCAATGATCACGGAGCTGGAGCCGGTCACCGGGTTGGGTGGAACCGAGAGATCGTCGAAGAGAATATCGTGATCGGAACCGGTGTCGGCCGAGGGCTTGCCGGACGGGGCAGGGCCCTTGACGGCGGGCGAGGAGAACGAAGAGATGTCCATCGTCTCGTTCGCCAGGTCGGGCCTGGCCGCGCCGAGCTGGAACTCGGAGAGGTCGAGGTCTCCGGAGCTCTCGTCGCCGCTGGAACCGGGGACTTCCAGGTCCGAAAGCCGCAACTCGGCATCGCTGCCCAGGCCGCGATGCCGAGCCAGTTCATCAATATCCACGACACGGAACCGCCAGGAACCGCCATCGAGAAACGCGCGGATCTCGCGGTGCTGAGCCTTGCTCTTGAGCTCGTCAGCATTCATGCCCAGGACGCGGGCTGCTTCTTCCAGTGTGTAAAATTGAGCCATAGGATGTGTTCCTCGCGGTCGAGATCGGCCGTTCGCGGCCGTGGTTGGGTCGATTCAAAGAGGCTGGAGACCGCGAGTCGCGCCGCGCACCCGGCAGTCTCCGGATTATCGGGTCATCGGCTGAGCCACCGCTCGCACCATCGATTCGATGGCGCTCGGCTCAGGGGCTTGGTTGTTGTAGTGCTCCAGCTTGAGGTCCCACTGGTATTGACGGGCTGCTTCGAGCTTGACCGAACCCTTGGGATTACTGGGATCAACACGATAAATCGCGAAGGCACGGCTCCGGGTATCGATCAGGTAGAGCCACTGGGCCGGGCCATACGACGAGGCGACCAGGGCCAGAGTGCCATTGGCTTCGCCCAGCACGGGCTGTCGGCCTTGCCCCTGCTGCGCCTGGGCTCGCCCCACGTCGCCACCCCGCGCAGCAGGGGATGACTGCATCCCCGGTCCTCCCCTCGCCCCAACCTGGGCAACCGCCAGAGGAGCGCGAGCTCCGGCCATCCAGGAAAGCATCACACCAATGATCAGGCCAGGCAAGCCGTACCGGACCATCCCTCCGCTGATACGAACGAGCATCGGAAACACCCTCCGTGAACGTCGATCGACCCCGATCCTCAGAGCCACCCGATCCGCCCGGCAATGAGCCGCATTTCCCGGTGCCGCCCGGGCGCAAACTCACGGCCCACTCTCGTCTTCAGTTTACCACACCATTTCCGGAAGAACGGCGGTGGATCGCCAATTGCGGGCGACTTCCCGCCCTTCTTGAAATGCATCTGCCTGCTCTTCCTGAAATTGTAATGGTTATTCGGTTTAACTCAAGTCCACCTGTCCAGTGATGCGCGATGGCTGGCAGCGAGCGTGAATGTACTGGCTAGATGACCAAGTGTGTAGCAAACCTCCTGGCGTTGCTAACCCATTGAAAGTAACCGACTTTTTCACCCATCGCAAGCGGCGTCGGGGAAGTCTCGGTGCTTGCCAGGTCCGCGCCTGCGGCTCCGCCGCGCCTGGAGGAGGGCCGCGACGGCGAGCGTCGAGAAGACGACAATTGACCCCGGCTCAGGCGTCGAGACAAGCTGGACGGACGTCAGAGTTCCCGAGCCGCTGGCGTGAAGCGACGAGTCTGTTGAGTAGGCCCACGTGGACGAGGCCCAGGGCTGCGATGGGTTGATCAGCGGCAACCCGAAAGTCCTCAGGTTCGCCAGCGATGCCTCATCGGTGGGTACGAGAAGCCCTAGCCTGAACTGTTGGTAGTGGCCGTCGGGGTCGGATGCTTGACCTAGGATCGTCAATAACGCGAGCGTCGTGTTTCCGGGACCCGGGTATCCAGAACTGAGAAAAGCCTGGGCTCCCCAGGGGTTGGAGGGACTGTTGGAGTAGGTGAAAACCTGCCATCCAAGACCCTGTCCAGGGTTCACGGTGAGGGACACGTCCGTCCCCCCCTCAGTCAGCAATGTCGTGTTTGAGGGTGAACCAGTGAGGGACGCCCCGGGGGGCACGGTGGGATCACCGTTGATCGTGAACGAGCCGCTCACGCCGCCTGTCCCGGTGAAATCGAACGTGATGGGGCTGGCGCAAACCGCACCCCCGGCGGCCGCCAGCAGGGCTACTGTACAGAAAGCGACGTGGCGGAGCATGGAGAATCCTTTCATCCTGCAGTCTCGAATCCATGTCTGTCAAGATGCTTTACTCAACCATTGCTCGCCATTTTCCGCAAGGCCAATCCCCACGGTTGCGCCTGCGGCCCGGCGGCTCGCTGTTGCGACAGGCCGGGACAGTCCCGATGCGCTGGGCCAGGTCCCCTCGTCGGTGCCGAAGGCCGCCCCTGCCGGGCCGCCCCGCAGTCCGTGCGCGAAGGGTGGCCAGCTTGTTGCAAAACCACCCGCCGCTGCTTACACTCCACCAAGGAACGGAACGGAGATGCTTGAGGGCCGGCGATACTGGACGCATCCATTGTCGCTGCGTCGCGTTCGTTTGTGAACCGCGTTGGCCCTGATGGTCCGGTTCGACCCGACGGAGGATCGAAAATCGGGGAGCGATCGCGCGCACGCGCCGAACTTCAGTGATACCATGTCTCCGGGGGTACCGCCGGCTCAGACTCCAGGGACGAACACTAACGAGGAGCTTCCGTCGATGCGTTTGAACCGTTCGCACGGTTATGGTACCCGGAGCGTTCGAGAGTCGCGCCAGAGAAGCCGCCGAAGGCTCTTTACACCGGAGCTCGTCCCGCTCGAACCGAGGCAGTTGCTCTCGCTGCAGTTCTCCTGGCTGGGGTACAGCAGCGGTGTTGACGCAGGCATGGAACTCGGGCGTGTACAACTACTACCTTCTGACCTCGCCTCTGCCGCAAGGGACGTTCGACTTCTCCATCGGCGTCTCGTACAACGGCTTCACGGTCTCCGGCAACACGATCGACACCAGCGGGACCATGTCAGCGGGGCTCGTCCTGACGTCGAACATGAACGGCGTCCAGGTGACCGGCAACACGTTCAAAGGAGACCAGACGACCGATGATAACGGGTCGTTCTACGTCGCCTTCGGCGGCGAGACGATCTTCGTGACACAAGGCAGCTACACCAACCTCATGATCCTGGCCACGGCGCTCCAGAGCGCGCAGGCCGCCTCCATCACCGTCAACTACGCCACCGGATCACCGGGCACCGTCAACCAGACCATCGGCTGCTGGACGACCGGAGTCCCGGGGACGGGCGGCTCCATCGCCGTGGACATGCCCTACTTCAACAACACATCAGGCAGGCAGAGCCAACACGTCTACTTGTACGGGTACAGCTTCCCGCTCGATCCGACGAGGGCCGTCGTCTCGTTCTCGCTCAACAATAACCGCCAAACGGCCCTCTTCGCCATGGACCTCGTTAACACCCAGATCGGGCAACAACCGGCGATGGCGCCCGCGGGCGGCGCGAGTGCTCCCCTGGGCTCGGCCAGTCCGCTGAGTGTGCAAAGCGCGACGCGTTCCGACGTCGCTACGGTCGTTGGCGCTTCAGCTTTTTCCGACCCCGCTACTCCGGCCCTTCGGTGCTTCGCCTGGACAGCCACATCCCCAGCAGCTAATGCGTGGGGGGCTCCAGCGAACGACGTTCGCGATAAACGCGTCGTCCCGGCGGCGCAGACCATCTACGCGCCGCTTCCCGCTCAATCGAACAGCGACCCCGCCTCGCCTGATCTACGCCTGGGTGCCTTACTTGGCGTGGAGGGGCGGCGTAAGGCGGCGAGGATTTCCTTGAGCTGACCTGCGGTCGACCCCTGGATGGTCGCGCACCGACAGCCAGGCCGCAAACCGGTTCCGACTCCGGGCGCGCCATCCCGAAATTATCAGGGTGAACCATGCGACGCTTGCGCCTTTCTCGGTTTCCCTAAGATGAATCTTGAGCGTAAGTTTTGGAAAAAAATCGCCGCGTTTCGCTTGTAAGAAACGGCGATTTGTAATTTCGTCTTGACAGGAATCACTGCCCGTTCGTAACTCCTGCCTCCCCAGCAGGGGGCTGAGGGAGCGGCGATCGACGATTCACGACTGCGTAAGTTGCCAAGTGATCGCCACTTGCCACGGGGATCTCAGGCCGGGTTCTTTTCATCGCCGGGTCTGGCACGCGACTTGCTCTTCCTCCACATCGCCAGCCCGCGAGCGACTTTCATCCCGCGACCAATTTTTCCTCAAGTCGCGACGGGCTTTCAGGATGGTCTCCAGGACGACCGGAGATCCAGGACACCGGCCGGGGGCAATCGCCCTGGTCGCCAGCCGATAGACAGGGAGGTCCGCAATGCCTCGGCCCAGATTCCGCCGCTCGCTCCGGTTCGACAATCTCGAGACCCGTGAACTGCTCTCGGGCGTGACCGCGGGACCAACACCCGAGGAGCAGTACATGCTCGAACTCGTCAACCAGGCGCGGATGAATCCGCAGGCGATGGCCCAGCAGATCACGAGCAACCTCAGTCCCGACGTTCAGGCTACTCTTCAGTACTACAACGTCAACCTGAACGCGACTATCCAGGCCATTTCCAGCAGCCCGGCCAAGCCTCCTCTGGCGTGGAACGCCGACCTGGCCTCCGCCGCCCAGGGTCACAGCAACGACATGGTCGCCAACCAGTACCAGTCGCACACCGGCTCCGACGGGTCAAGCGCTGCTCAGCGGATGCAAAGCGCAGGGTACACGGGTGCCAGCACGACGGGCGAAAATGCGTTTGCCTACGCAACATCGGTGGACGAGGCCATGCAGGCGTTCCTGATC
>JBMFUH010000270.1:0-8018 GCA_049966735.1 Isosphaeraceae bacterium | reverse complement strand
CCCGACGCCGAAAAGGCAGGGATCAAGATCGCCATCGAGGAGGTCTGGAACAGGTTTCTCCTCAGTCCCCTCGAGTTCGCCCGCTACATCGACGAATTTGGCAGCCCGATGGTGGGCGCGTACTTCGACGTGGGCAACATCGTCGAGTACGGCTACCCCGAGGAGTGGATCCGCGAACTCGGCAAGCGCATCCTCAAGGTCCACATCAAGGAATACGCCAAGCCCAAGCGGTTCGACTACAAGCTGGGTGAGGGAGAGATCGACTGGCACGCCGTGCGCCAGGCCTTGATCGACGTGGGCTACGAGGGGTGGATCTCCGCCGAGGTCGGCGGCTTCGGCGATCTGAAGGAGATGAAAGACGTGGTCCGGAGGATGAATGAGGTGCTGGGCATGGCATGAGCCGGCCGCGGCCCATGCCGCAGGACGGTAGCAATCGACCGCTCGCCAAGGCGCGAAGATCGCAAAGAGAATCCAGGTCTGAATGAAAGAATGGATCCGGATTCCTTCGCGAGCTTTGCGCCTTGGCGAGAGACTCCCCACGTGGCAGCCCGAAGGAGCAAAGCCGCGATTTGTCCGGTGTAGAGCATGCCCTCGCACGTGTTTCTGTCCGTACCGAGGCTCTCGATCTCAGGCACCGCCTTCTAATACCCTCTTCCAGCGCAACGGCACTCCCCTATACGCGGCCTGGTAGGTTTCCTCGAGCGGGACATTGATGTAAATCTCCGGCTCGAGGAACAGAGGCATCTCGATCAGCTCCCGGCCGACGGCCGTCGGCTCGACGTAGGCGCGCTTGGGGCTCCCCGCCGAGTAAGCCGCCAACGTCAGGGGCTCTCCCGCTGGCGGCTCGTAGCGTGTCGTGCTGAATTCGGACCAGATGGCTGCGTGAATTCCTTGCGGATCGCGCGGAGTGGGCGGGAAGAGGTCGACGATCAAGAGGTGATAGCCCCTGTACAGCGCCTCGACGGCCTTCTCCACGAACGAGTCGAGCGCGAAGCGTGCCGCCTTGTTGCCGGGGGAGACGAGTTCGATCAGGGCGATGATCTTGTCCCCGCTGACGTGGCGGATGACCAGGGTTCGGCGTTTCAAGGCATAAAGGCTCGGCTCGTCCTCACCTTCCATGTCTCGGGCATTCCCGTGTTCGACGGGGTCCGAGGAGATTGCATCCGGACCTACTGACCCGGTGGAGTACTCAGCCTGCGCGTAATAGTCTGGTGCAAGCAGCCCGCAGTTCATGACACGATGAAGCGCAGCGATCCACGCGAGATGGAAGTCGTGCCAGGTTCCGGCAGGGACTCTTGTCCAGTCATGAATAGGCATTTCGATACCTCCCTGTCTGCATTTTAACCCATCCCATACGGTCATTTCCTCCTCGTGCCCGGCTGGACGCGCCTGGAAGCTGAAAACGCGGTTTTTCGGAAAATGATGCATTCGGCGGAGGCCTGTCTCGGCATAATAGGTTGAAGAGCACGATCGATCGGGAGGACGCGGCCCTTGATCACCCAGACTGAAACTGATGCAGACCTGCTCGAGCGGTTTGCGAACCTCGGAGAGGACTCCGCGTTCGCGGAACTGGTCGAGCGCCACGGTCCCCGGGTCTTGCGGGTCTGCCGTCGATTCCTGCCCAATGAACATGATGCCGAGGAGGTTTTTCAGGCAACGTTTCTGCTGCTTGCACGCAAGGCAGATACTGTTTGCTGGGATGAATCAGTTGATGGTTGGTTATGCGCGGCGGCCAGGCGGCTGGCGCTGAACGCCCGCGTTCGGGCCTCCCGGCGAAATCTTCGCGAACGCTCCTTCGCCAGCTTTGCCGGCAGCCGGTCGGGAGACGTCGCGGGAACCCTTCCCGAAGACGATCATCCGAGTTGCGATCCCCTGGACGAGATTCACCGCCGGGAGGTCAGCCGGGTGATCCGAGGCGCCCTGGGCGAGTTGCCCGAGAAATACAAGGCAGCGATCGAGCTTTGCTATCTCGAGGGGAAAACCAACGAGGAAGCCGCTCGTCAGCTCGGCTGGCCGGCGGGCTCGATGTCGCGGCGGCTCAACCGGGCACGCGCGCTGCTCAAGCATCGACTGGTCCGCAAGGGGCTCATGGTCGCATTCACCCTGATCTGCGCGGTGTACGTGAGCCCGCGGATCGGGACGGACGGACGGCGATCACCGGCTCCGACCCTTTCCGTCCGGCTGGCCATGCGGGCGTTTCATGCGCCATCAAAGGACGATGTCGACCTGGAATCCATGCTCCGGCGGATCAGCCAGAACGGCCAGGTGACCGAGTCGCGCGAACAACTGGGCGCTCTGGCCCGTACAGCCGGATGGGTCGCCAGCGAAGCTGAGAGAGAGACGCCACGTGCCGGTTCCCAGCTCTGGTTGACCCAGATCGAATCGATGCGCTTCGCCGCGCTTGACCTCGATCAGTCGGCCGGCAAGGGAGACGGTGCGGGAATCGTGGACGCGGCCCGGCGGCTCGATGCCACGTGCGTCGCCTGCCACGAGGTGTTCCGCCGCTGATGGAAATTACCCAAGTTCTAGTGAGGTCAGAGGGTTTGGTCGAAAAGCCCGAGCAGATCGACTGGCTGCGGCATGCTGGTCCGCATAGAATGATCGTGTCCACCGGGCGGCTGGGCCAGGATCAGATTGCCGCCCGGCCCCTCCTCGGTTCCATCCCTCCCAGGTAGGTGTTGAGAACGCATGGCAACTGCCACCAAGAAGGCTTCGGTTCCCACTTCCTCTCCTGGGAAAACCGGGAAGACTGCCCGACGACCGGCCGAATCAATGTCTCTGGTCGATCGGATCATGAACGTCATCGAGGCCATCTACCGGTTCCTAGCCTCCCTCAAGCTGGCCGTGATCACGATCAGCGCCCTGGCCGCGTCGCTCGCCTTCGCCACCTGGCTGGAATCCAGCTACGGCACGGCGACCGCGCAGGATTTCGTCTACAAGGCACCCTGGTTCGCCGTTCTGCTGGCTTTCCTGGCAACCAACATCCTCTGTGCGGCCCTGATCCGCTTCCCCTGGAAGAAACGGCAAACGGGCTTCGTGATCACCCACGCGGGGCTTTTGATCCTGATCGCCGGCTCCTACCTCGGCTTTCGGACCTCGGACGAGGGGATGATGGCGATGCTCGAGGGAGAGTCGCGTTCCCAGGTCCAGCGCAGGCAAGATTCGGTGATCCTCGTCCGCGAGGTTGACCCGCATACCCAGAAGGCCGATTCCGAGTTTGAGCTGCATTTCAAGCCGGGGCCGTTCGCGTGGGGCCCGGGAGAGGCGCACCTGCGAAATCTGCTCGATCTGGCCCTCAGCTCCGTCTCCGCGGGGAGGCTGCCGATCCCCTCGCGCGGTGGTGAGACACTGAGCCAGCCCGATAGTCCGTTCAAGCTGGTGGTCAAGAAATATCTGCCAGCCGCGGCCCCGGCCATGCACTACGAGCCGGACCCCGATGGCGCTCCCGCGGCGAAGATCCGCCTCGAATTCAAAGGGCGGGGAATGGCTTCGGGATCAGATGCCTTCCCTCCACAGTGGTTCCTGGTCGACCGGAAGTTTTACCGGAAAGTCCGAAGCGATTCCCCTGCTCTGCTCGCGTTCTCGTACGTGGATCGTCCCGAACTCGTGGAGGACTTCCTCAAGCCTCCCCTCAATTCCAGCCCGCGGGGCGTGGCGCGGTTTCGTTATCTCGACAAGTCGGGACACACGGTCATCCACGATCTGCCGTTGGAAGGCCAGAAGGGCAAGACGATCACGCTGCCCGGCAGCGACCTGAACGTGACGGTGGAGAATGTCGCCGACTTTCCGACCGGTGAGGGAGGATTGTTCCACACCCTGGGCGAATCCGCCATCCCGATCGGCATGTTCAAGATCCAGAAGGGAAACGGTCCGCCGGTCGAGCACTTCGCCATGGCCTCGCTCCCCATGGTTCCCAACGTCATGCCGGCCCACACGGCTCCCGATTCCAAACCGCCCGAGCCGCTGGCGTCGATTCACCTGATGATTCCGCCCAACCTCGATCCCAAGACAACCAGCCGCATGGGCCAGATCGAGGTCCTCGCCGGGCCGAATCGTTCGCTCTATTACCGCGTTTTTGGCCGCGGCAAGGAAGGCAAGACCGAGATCCGCGCGGCCGGACCGCTGGAGCTGGGCCAGACGGTCAATGCCTTCGGCGGCGGACCGGCCATGCCCATGACCATCAGTTTCCGCGTCGAGGACTACATTCCTTCCGCCGTCGAAGAGCATGTCTTCGAGCCGGTTTTCTTGCCCAAGGGGAAGATGGACGAGGGATTTCCCGCCTGCGAGCTGGAGATGACGGTGGGAGACGTCACCCGGGACTTCTGGCTCCAGCGCGGCGAGTCATCGGAGGCTCCTTCGTACATGCCGGTCGCCTTCGGCGACAGACTCTTTGAAGTCGCTTACGATACCGACCGCAGGCCGCTCGATTTCCAGATCAAGCTCGATAAGTTCGACATCGGTTTCGAGCCAGGAACCGAGCAAGCAACCAAATTCGCCAGCCATGTGCGCCTGACCGATCAATCACTTGACATTCACGACCAGCCCCTGACGACCTCGATGAACAACCCGTTCACCCATCGCGGCTTCACGTTCTACCAGAGCCGCTACGCGGCCATTCCGGACCCGCACACGGGTGAGCCCACCGGGCAGTTCCAGTCCGTCCTGCAAGTGGGAACCGATCCGGCGCGGCCCGTCAAGTACGCGGGATGCATCGTCATCGTCCTGGGCATCTTCGTTCAGTTCTACATGCGAGCCGGGGTATTCAGCGACGGCGGCAAGCGGGAGCGCGCAGGGCGCTTGCGGAAAGAACTTGGCTCCGCCGCGGCGGTGCAAACCGCTCCCCCGCCGGAGGAACGACTCTGAACCTCGGCTGTCGTGGGCCCCATTCGCCACTGCCTGTGATGAGTCCGCCGTGCCGGATGTTTTCCTTCTCGATTCCGATCCCAGGCGCCTTCAGACAGGCCCAGGAGAGATGACATGAGACGTTGCGTCAACCTTAAGGTCGGTCTGGGGCTTGCCCTCGTCCTCGAGCTTTTCCTCGTCCCTTCCGCCCAGGCCGGCGAAAGCAAGGCGAAGGTCCTGGGCGAGGGCCCCGCTTATGAGCAGGTCGCCAAGCTGGCCGTGATGCACGCCGGCCGGATCAAGCCGCTGGACACCGTCGCCCGAGAGGAGGTCAAGCACGTCTTCGGCCGCGAGACGATCACGTTGCACAACACCGCCAGCGAGGTCGTCGAGACCTGGGGCCCCGTGGGCGCTTTCCTCGACTGGATGGTGCGGCCCGAGGTCTGGGACGATCAACCGTTCATCCTCGTCGACTACCTTCCCCTGCGGCGGGCCCTCCTGGCCGACTCGATCAAGACCCGGCTCAAGGAGCTGGCCGCCAAGTCGACGACCTCCGCCGCCGACCGGACGGAACTCACCAAGCTGGCGGATGAGGCCGAACCGACGTCCACAGCCATTCTCGGCTACCTCAAGACGAGCCAGCTCCCGGAAGACCACCGCAAGGAAGTCGCCGAACTCGGGGCCAAGCTGAGCGAGGAGCACAAGTGGCTGACCCCGCGCGAGATCGACGACGCGAAGATCATCAAGGACGGGCAGCCGTTGCCGTTCATGCAGTGGGTTTCCCTGCTCGATGAGCAGAAGGCGAAGTTCGACGAGGACCCCAAGTCCGCTCCGAAGCTCACCGAAACCGAGCGCAGGGCGCTCGACGTCGGCCGGCGGTTGCTGGCCTACCGATCCTACAGCGGCGAGGAAATGCGCTCGGCCGGCATGCTCCGGATCATGCCTCGTCCCTCCAGCGCCAAGGCGCTGGGGTATTTCACTGGTGTGATCAAGAAAGCACGTGAAGCCGGCAGCGCCCGCGGCCTGGCTCCGCTCGAGTTCGACGTGCTCAAGTCACTGGACACGTACTGGAACGCCATTCCCCGAGACCAGCGCAAGGACCCGGGCAAGGACGCGGCCTTCGACGAGAAGTTCTCGCTCTGGCTCCGCGAGAACTCGGCGTGGGTTCCCCTCAAGGTCCTGCTCAAGGCGAGGCCGGACGATCTGGTGGCGGCCGGGTATCCAGAGACCGAAACCAAGGCGTTTCTGGCAGCCTATCATGAGCTGGAACAGGCTGAGGCGAGCTCGCCGGGCCAGGTTTCGAAGGATACCGCGTCGGCCTTGCTCGCCAGCTCTCGAGAGCTTGGCGAGGCCGTGGACAAGGCGCGCTATGCCGACCAGGGGATGATCAATCTGGAAACACATTTCAATTCGATGGCCCCGTTCTCGCAAGCCCCGATCGCGTACGGGGCGGGCCTCCTGCTGCTGGCGCTTTCCCTGGGTTTCGCTGCCAGGAGGGAGTCTGTGGTCGGGCGGTTGGGACAGGGCGTCTACCTGGCGGGAATGACTGGCCTGGCGGCTGGTATCATCCTGGAAATCTACGGCTTCTACCTGAGAATCCGGATCTCCGGATGGGCGCCGGTGACGAACATGTACGAGACGGTCATCTGGGTGGCCCTGGTGGCCGCGGTTCTGTCCTTCGTGTTCGAGCTGATCTACCGCCGGACCTTCCCGGCGCTGGCGGGCTCTGGAGTGGCCTTGCTGGGAACGATCGTGGCGGCCAACGTCCCCCTGCTGGACCCCGGAATCCGCAGCTTGAATCCGGTCTTGCGGAGCAATTTCTGGCTTTCCACTCATGTGATCGCGGTGGTCTCCAGCTACGCGGCATTCGCCCTGGGCTGGGCGTTGGCGTTGATCGCGCTCGGCTATTACCTGACGGCAACATACCGTCGTTCGCCGACGCTCCGCGAGCTGGCCCTTCCGCTTATTCCAGGTATCCCCCTCCTATTAGTCGGGGGCGCCGTGGTCACCGCGTCGTACGCGACGGCCGGCGACGCTTTTTACTACACCATCGCGCAGGTCGTTCTCGCGGGGACTGGACTCCGCCAGCCGCCAGGTGCGCCTGGCAACTGGCTCTTCTATGTCTCCGCGGTCCTGGGCGCCGCGGGGATGGTCATGTCGCTGGGCGCCCTTGTCGCGATCGCGGGCGAATTGCTCAACCGAATCATCTTCCGTGAAACGCTGATTCGTGCCGATTCCCTGGTTGCGGAAACGGAAGAGGTCGCCGTGGGATCGTTCGGCGGCGGACGATCGGCCTTGTCCTATTCGGCCGCGACCGGGCACGGCGGAGTGGCCACGCTCGCCAAGCCGACGGCGGCCGAGATCCGGGCCATCGAGGAGACCGCCTGGAGCAAGCTGGGGCCTCGCGAGCTGGCCATGCAGCAAACCTCGCGGACGATCAAGCCCCTGTCCAATTTCATCTACCGGGCCATGCAAGTCGGCGTCCTGCTGATCGCGTTGGGCACGATCCTGGGCGGCGTCTGGGCCGACTACTCCTGGGGCCGGTTCTGGGGCTGGGATTCCAAGGAAGTCTGGGCGCTGATCACGTTGCTGGTGTACCTGGTTCCTCTGCACGGGCGGTTCGCCGGCTGGGTGAACACGTTCGGCCTGGTTGTCTCGTCGGTCGTCTGTTTCCTTTCCGTCATGATGGCCTGGTACGGCGTCAACTTCGTGCTCGGCGTCGGGCTACACAGCTATGGATTCGTCGAGGGCGGCTCCCAGGGTTTGATGACCGTGATCATCCTGGCCGTGCTGGCCATCCCCTTCGGCAGTTACTGGCGCAGACACCTGGGATACCGGCCGTTCCTCGCCGCCTCGGCCTAAGCGCGAACCGAGACAATTCTCGCTCGGCACCTGTTTTTCTCCTCCGCAAGCAGGGTGTGAAACCGAATTCATTCCGTTCCACGCCGCCGCGCCGGATAGGGATGTCCCCTCTGTTCTCCCCGTGCCCCCCGCGAAGCCCACGGAAAAAGGATCTGACCCCGCGAAGCCCAAGGAGGATCTGACTCCACGAAGCCCAAGGATCTGACCCCGCGAAGCCCACCGTGGCCAGCCCCCGCTGGCCCAAGACGCCCCGGACGCTGGGGGGCGTTGCGGCGGCTGGCCCCTGCGCTGCGAGCGACCGGGATTGAGGTCCA
>JBMFUH010000269.1:0-8025 GCA_049966735.1 Isosphaeraceae bacterium | reverse complement strand
GGGACCCAGGCCGGTTCGACAGTCGAAGTGACTGCGCACACCGTAGGTGTAACCACGCTCCTCCCGCAGCTTCTCGTTGAGCCGGGACGTGAACTGGCCTCCCAGCACCTGGTTGAGCATGAGTGCAAGCTCGAATTCCGGGTCGCTCCGGGCGATGCCCAGATGGCCGACGCGGAGCACGGCCTGCGCGGCGCCTGGGCGATCGAGCAGGAGGATGCGCGGGTGATTGGACAGGGAAGGACTGGGGATCCGCGGGCTGGTGATCGGTGGTCCGGTCCAGTCGCCCAGCCGACGCTCCAGAAGTGCCGCGACGGCCTCGGGATCGACATCGCCCGCGATCACAATGCCAGCTCGACCCGGTCCGAGAAAGCGGGCGTGGAAGTCGATCGCCTCGGTTCGTTCCAGGGTTGCAACGATGGATTCGACGCCATCCAGCGGATGACGGTAGGGATGGTCTTCGCCGTAGATTGCACCCAGCAAACCCCGGTACGCGCGCGCCTCGGCGCTGTCGCGTTCGGAGCGCAGCCCGGCGAGCGTCTGAGCGAGGATTCTGTCCCACTCGGGCTCGGGAAACGTGGGCTCGCGGAGCAGGTCGACGGCCAGATCGAGACTTGGCTCTAGAAGAGCTTTGAGACAGCGGAACGAGACGAACGCACCGTCCCAGTTGCAGCTTGTGGCCAGGCTTGTGCCCATCGCCTCGGCGGCCAGGGCGATCTGGGATGCGCTTCGGGTGCGTGTCCCTTCATCCAACATCGAGGTCGTGAGTTGACAGATCCCCGCGCGGAAGGATGGCTGCAAGCATCCGCCGCCGCCCAGGGCGACCGTCAAGGTCACCGTGGGCAGGTCGTGCTGGGGCAGAACCCAGATCGGAATTCCATTGCCGAGCTTGAGGACCTGGGGAATCGGGGCTCGGTAAACAGCCGGTGCGGTGCTCGCGGGGGGAAGTGTCCGGTCGAGCGGAGGGCCGAGCGCGGCGGGCTTGCGCCCCAGCACCGAGAGGGTTGCTCTGGGTTGACACGCGAGGTAGGCGGTCACGGCCTCGGCGATCTCGGCGATGGTCACCTGCTGGAACCGTCTGAGATCGGTGGTGATGAGCCCGGGGTCGCCAGCGAAGACATTGTAGGCGTTGAGCCGGTCAGCCACGCCGCCGAAGCCCCCCTTGTGCTCGAGGGCGAAGAGGAAGCTGGCCGTTTTCATGGTGACGACCCGCTCGAGTTCCTGAGCGGTCACCCCGGTCGAGGCGATCTCGGCGATCTCGGCATCCAGCAGCTCACGGACCTCGTTGATGGATCGAGACGGCCGGAGGGTCACGATGATCCCGAAGCTGCCGGCGAGTTCCCGGCCCGACTGGTAGGCCGAGGCGTCCTGTGCAATCTGGCGGTCGACCACGAGCTTCTGGTAGAGCCGGCTGGCCTTGCCTCGGGCCAGGATGTCTCCCAGGAGGCTGAGAGGCGCGTCGTGTTCGTGAAAATGAGGGACGGTGTGCCAGACCATGTAGAGCCGGTCCAGTTCCACACGATCCTGGAGCACGATGTCGCGGTTGCCGTCAAAGTGCGGTTTCGGAATCCAGGGCCGCAGAGCGCGTGTTCCTCCCGGAATCGATCCGAAATAGCGTTCCACGCGCGATCGTGTCTTCTCCAGGTCGATGTCCCCGACCACGGCCAGGCTGGCGTTGGCCGGAACATAGTAGCGGTGGAAGAACGCCGAAACGTCGTGGAGCGAGGCCGACTCGAGATCTTCCATGACCCCGATGGTCATCCAGTTGTAGGGATGCTGGGGTGGATACATGGCCTCGGCGAGGATCGGCCAGACCATCCCGTACGGCCGGTTCGCGTAGTTCTGCCGGTACTCGTTCTTCACGACCCCTTTCTGGATCTGGAGCTTGGATTCGTCAAGAGCGGGCAAGAGACAGGCCATGCGATCGGACTCCATCGCCAGCACGGTCTCCAGATGCGCGGAGGGGATATCGACGAAGTAGTTGGTCCGGTCGCTCGAGGTCGAGCCGTTGATGTTGGCGCCGAGCCGCTGCAGGTGCTTGAAGAAGTCGCCGGGGTAATGCTCCGAGCCCTCGAACATGAGATGCTCGAAGAGGTGCGCGAAGCCCCGCTGATTCCGTTCCTCGTCCTTGGAACCGACATGATACCAGATGTTTGCGGCCACCAGCGGCAAGCCGGTCTGACGTCTGAGCATAACATCCAGACCGTTGTCGAGAGTCAATTTGGTGAATTCGAAGTCCGGTAATTGCATGGAAGGAAATGTCTCGTCAGGATCGCTCCGGGAGCGGGGGCTTCATGGGGTGGTCACAAAACCAAAGTCGATCAAGTAGTATTGAATGTCAGAAGGTCCCGCTTATACTTGCCCAACGCTTCGTCGATTCGGTGCTTGCGGCCTGGTGTTTTCGGCATTCAGCGTCGCTCCCTCGCGGGGGCATGGATGGAAACAAACGAAGAAAATTCATACTTACTCTCTCGCTCAGGTTGTACAATACGATACGTTACTGACAAGCGGGGAGCTTGCGTGACCTTAGTCGCCGGCCGATTGGCCGGTCAAGAGCGGATCGCGAACGTTCTTCGTCGCGGGGTGAGGGTTCGATCGAGGAGCAGCGGTCTCGCAGCCTCAAACGCCAAGGTCAGGCCGTGAACTGGGACGACATCATCATCGACGCCGCTGCCTCTGATACCGGGATGCGGCGGTCGAACAACCAGGATAGTCAGACATCCGTGCGGGCCCCGAATCCGGAGGTCTGGAAAAATCGCGGACATGTCTTCATGGTCGCCGACGGGATGGGTGCCCACGCCGTCGGCGAGCTTGCGAGCAAGATGGCGTGCGACCTGATTCCTCACAACTACATGAAGACGAAGGGGGGCACCGCCTCCGAGGCCATCGTCAAATCGTTCCAGGAAGTCAGCGCGCTCATCCATAGCCGCGCGGCCGCCAATCGCGACTTTCAAGGGATGGGGACCACCTGCTCCTCGCTCTTGCTCCTGCCCGAAGGGGTCCTGGTGGCGCACGTGGGCGACTCGCGCGTCTACCGCATCCGCGACCGGCGCATCGATCAGCTCTCGTTCGATCATAGCCTGGTCTGGGAACTGGTCCGCCGCAATCACCTGACGCCCGAGCAGGCAAACCTCTCGGTTCCCAAGAACGTGATCACCCGCAGCCTCGGCCCCGAACCCCAGGTCGAGGTCGACGTCGAAGGCCTGCTGTCGGTCCGTGTCGCCGATGTCTATCTGCTCTGCTCCGACGGCCTCTCCGGTCCGGTCGACGACCAGGAGATCGGTGCCTTCGCGGGACATTTTCATCCCCGCGACGCCTGCCGCTTCCTGATCCATCTGGCCAACCTGCGCGGCGGCCTGGACAACATCACCGTGCTGATCGTCCGGATCGGCCCCTGGGTCGACCCCGATTCGGCGGAGACCTCTCATCAGGATGCATCCCCTGGCCGCGATCGCAACCAGAACGGCCCGCCGACATCCTGGCGCGATCGCCTTATTGGCCTCTTCAAGACCCAGAAAAAGCCTCCCGTGGCCCTCGCACCCGATGAGGAACACCGCTACCGCTCCACCGACTGCCCCATCACCGAGGCGATCCTCGAGCGACTCACCGAGCTGACCGACCGGGTTCGAGAGACCGCCATCGAGCAGGCCTGGTCGATCGACTGGACCGAGCTGGCCAGCCGCCGTCGCAAGCTGGCCGAGGCTCGCTCCGCCCACAACGACTGGGTCACCCTGCGCGAACTGGGCGAGATCATCGCCTTGCTCGGCCAGGCCGCCCGGTTTCATCGCAAGAAAACAGGCGCGCCAGTGTGAATTGAAAAGAGAGGCTGATCTGAGATGTCCGTCGACCCACCTCCCGGCGATGCGACCCGCTGTGCTCGCGCCCCGGCCATCCCGCCGTCGGTCAGCCGACCGCTGGCCCCCTCGCTCGACCTGAGCGCCGTGTATCAGATCGCCGATCTCGACCAGATCGACGGCCTCCACGACGGCCGGTCTAGCGGCTTCTTCTACGCCCGCGACGGCCATCCGGCAGCCGTCCAGCTCGCCGCCAAGCTGGCCGAGATCGAGCGGGCCGAGGCCGGCTTGGTCTGCGCATCGGGCATGGCGGCCATCGCCAGCACCCTGCTGGCCCTCGCGAACCAGGGCGATCATCTCCTCATCGCCGAGGGGTTGTACGGCAAGACAACCACGCTGGTGCAGCGAGAACTTGCCCGGTTCGGCGTGACCCACGACTGCTTCGACGCCTCTCGCCCCGATACCCTGGCTGCTCGGATTACCCCGCGAACCCGGTTGATCCTCGCGGAGACGCTCTCCAATCCCTTGCTCCGCGTTGCCGATCTCGAGGCGATCGTCCGGGTCAGCCGCGAGTCCGGCGTTCCTCTGCTCGTCGACCACACGTTTGCCCCGCTCCTTTGCCGCCCGATCGAGTTGGGGGCGAGCCTGGTGATGCACTCGGTGACCAAGCTGATCGGCGGCCACAGCGACCTGACGTGCGGCGTCGTGGTCGGCTCGCGCGAACAGATCGACCGCATCCGGACCGTCGCCTCCACCATCGGCCAGACGGGCAACCCCTTCGAAAGCTGGCTGGCCTTGCGGGGCCTGTCAACGCTCAGCCTCCGCGCCGAGCGGGCCGGGGCGAATGCGGCCGAGCTGGCCAGTCGGCTCGAGGCGCATGCCAGAGTCAGACATGTTCACTTTCCCGGTCTTCCGTCCCATCCTGACTTCGAGCTGGCCCGGCGCGCCTTCCGGAACAACTTCGGTGCCATGATCACCTTCGACGTCGGCGGCCGGAGCGAGGCCAACAACCTGATCCGGGCGCTGCGGCACATTCCCTTCGCCCCCAGCCTGGGCGACGTTCAGACGACGCTCAGCCACCCTTGCACCACCAGTCATCGCGGCCAGGATCCCCAGATGCTCGAGCGGCTGGGGATCACACCGGGCTTGATCCGGCTGTCGGTTGGGTTGGAAGACGTCGAGGACATCTGGAACGACCTGAGCCAGGGCCTGGCGGCAATCTGAGGGAAACCCGATGAAGGCTTATCTCATCACGACTGGAACACTCTTTGGCCTGCTCGCTTCTCTCCACCTGCTGCGAAGCATCGTAGAGTGGCGCACAGCCACCGGTCCCTGGTTCCTCTTGGAAAGCCTGATCGGTCTCATTGCCGCCGCGCTCAGCGTCTGGGCCATGCTTCTGCTTCGTCGCCCGGCGCGGTATTGACCCGGTACCCGTCTGGACGTACATTGTTCCTGTACAAGACGGGGAAGGTGCCATGCGTGCAGAAATCACTTACACTCAAGCCCGTGCAAACCTTGCTGCCCTCTGTGACGAGGTCGTGTCAACGAGGGAGCCCATCGTAATTCACCGCCGTGGCTCGGAAGATGTCGCGTTGGTCTCCGCGGCTGAACTCCGCGGTTTGATCGAAACGGCTCATCTCCTGCGTTCGCCCAAGAATGCTCAACGTCTGGTGACAGCTCTAATTCGTGCCCAAAGTCAGGATCTCCCCGCAGAGACGGTCGAGACGTTACGTCGGGAGTTCAATCTTGGCCAAGGGTCGTAAGAAGAAAGAGCCACCGCACTGAATGAAGGGCCTCCAGGTGGACCAGGACGCTGCTCAATTCAGCTCTGGCTTCAGTGGGCCGGCCAGGCCCTCGTGGTAGAAGAGGCGGCCGGCCAGCGTGGGCATGAACGAGCTGGGAACCCAGGGGTCGGGGCCGTACCGCAGCGTCATCCAGAGGCTGGCCCCTTGCCACTGCATCCCCCGGTCGAAGACGCCGTCGGCGCCGCCGATGATCCGGTCGGCCTTGAGGAAGAGCCCCGGGCCGATCGTGTTGGCGAAGGCCGGCACCAGCGTGGTCCGGCTGCGGAAGCTGGTGAGCGCGTTTTGCTCGATGGTGAGAGGATGGAGCCTTGCGCCGAGGCGGTGCGTCTGGGCCTTCCAGTCGTCCAGCTTGGCGAACTCGGCCGCGAAGTGAGGCTCCCAGAAGGCAACGTGACAGACGCGGCCGATGCCGAAGATGACGATCAACTCGGCACCCTTGGATTTCAGTTCGCCGATCCGGTCGGCGTAGTGGGGCAGTCGATCGGCCGTGGCGAACCAGCGCTGAGATTCGGGGACGGTCCGCGACCCCAGCGGGCCGTAGAACGCCCCTTGCATTGCATATTGGAACGCCCCCTGGTTGTCTGGCGGCAGCGTTGCTCCGTTCCTATCGCTCCATTCGTCCATGTTAAATCCGTGAACATGATCGCAAGGGATGTTCCATTCCTTGAGAAAAAACACGGCCCAGCGATACATGCCCATGGGACCGACGGGCAAGATGAGCGCCGCGGGGCGGCCCTGGTCGCGGGTGCGGCGGATCGCGGTGGCGATCTCATGGCCCAGCATGACGTCGAAGTCGGCGACCGTGGAGCAGGGGATGAGCTCGAAGTCGGGATGCCAGAACGACTGCCGCTGGCCGATGGACCCGGGAGGATTGGAGCAGCAGGCGTCGATCTTGGCCAGGTCCCAGCCGGCGGGGAGAAAGCCTTCCATCATCGAGCCGGCGAAGGTTGTCAGGAGATTCATTGGTGTCATCCCAGTAAAGAGAGGGTTAAGGGGCAATCAGTCGACAGTGATCACCACCTTGCCGACGAGTGTCCCCGCGCCGCCCAGTGTGTTGGCTTCCAGGAACTTCTCTGCCTCGACGGCCGCGGCCAACGGGAAGGCGCGGCCGACGGTGGCTTTCAGGAGGCCTTCATCGACCCAGTGGTTGATGTCGCGGGCACAGACTTCTTGCTCCTCCGGGGTGGCGTTGAACATGGCGAAGCCGAAGATGGCGCAATTGCGGGGATAGAAGGCCCCCAGGGGCAGCGCCGGCTTGGCCGTCCGGCCCGCCATCAGGATCATCCTGCCGCGCTTGCGCAACAGCGGGATGCTCACCTCGAGGTTCGGCTCGCGCTGGGTCTCGTACCAGACGTCGTAGCCGTCGGGGGCGAATTCGCGGAGCCGCGCGGGAAGATCGTCGGTCTTGTAGTTCAGGACCAGGTCGGCCCCCTGGGTCTTGCAGAGTTCCATGCGTTCCGGACTGCCGGCCGAGGTGGCGACTTTGGCCCCGACCGCCTTGGCCATCTGCACGACCATCGAGCCGACGCCGCCTGCCCCACCGGGAACATACACCGTCTCGCCGGCCTTGAGCTTGGCGTGCTGGAAGAGCCCCAGATGGGCCGTGATGCCGACGAGCGCCATGCCAGCCGCCTGGTCGTCGGATAGCAGGGTCGGGGTGGGATAGAGCCACTCCTCGCCGACCGCCGCGAACTCGGACGCCACGCCCTGCCGGCCGAGCAGTCCCTGGTTCGACCCCCAGACGCGATCGCCCTTCTTGAACCGCTTGCATCCCGATCCGACCTCCTCCACCGTCCCGGCCACGTCGCAGCCGATCACGTACGGGAAGGCTAGCGGAAACGCCACCAGGCCCGACCGGATGTAAAGGTCAATCGGGTTGAGTGCGACCGCGCGAACCTTCACCAGCACCTGCCCGGGTCCGGGCGTAGGCCTGGGCAAGTCACCGATCTTGATGTTCTCGGGCGGTCCCGTCTGTTCAATATAAGCGGCTCTCATGGCAAGCCATCTCCCCAAGGGTCGCAGAGGAAGATTCAGATCAGCAGAGGCTGCAGACTCTCATGATACCGGTCCGGCGCGCTGGGTCAAATGCCGTGGTACGCTCGGGACGTGAGGAAACCCGAGCGTATGTGGCATCCAGAGAAAAAAATCGGAAGTTCTCTGGAGTCTCTAGCATCGTTACCGGGCGATCCTAGAGCGGTTTGCAGTCGGCTTGCGCACTCATTGAATATCGTAGGGTCCGCTGTGCGGACCAATTGCTCTGGCCGTCGGTCCGCACAGCGGACCCTACGGTGAGCGATCGACCCGAAAACCGCTCTAGTGAACAAAATCATCACGGCGGGTGTATCACCTGGTAGACTTCTATCAGGAGGCACATCATGCTAGAGCGGTTTGCAGTCGGCTTGCGCACTCATTGAATATCGTAGGGTCCG
>JBMFUH010000268.1:0-8030 GCA_049966735.1 Isosphaeraceae bacterium | reverse complement strand
TCTCCCGGCGCGCCGGGACTACGGTGAGCTATCGACCCGAAAAACGCTCTAGTGAATGGGGTCCGGTTTTCTCCGCACTCGCCACAAGTCACTAGTCACTGGCCACTAGCGAGCCGAAGGCGAGCACAGCCCTCAGCGCCTCAGGTACACCTGCCAGGTCGCTGTCAGGTTGTAGCCCGTGCTGTAATCCGGCAGCGTCAACGTGGCCCAGCCCCGGCCGAACTTGCCGTTGGACGCCGTCAGGTTGAGCGTGAACGATGAGGGGGTTTGCAAAGACGAGGGGACCCCGGCGACCGCAATTCCGCTTCCCGCCACGCTCCGGTAACGGCCCAGGGGTTGCGTCAGGTTGACTGTGAACGGGAAGTAACCACCGCCGCTGAAGTTCGGCGGCAACGTGATCGACCCTTTGATCTGGACGATCCCACTCCGCGGGTTCACTAGGGCGCTCGTGATATTGGTGCCGGTAAGCTGCGGCGTGAGCAGGCGAATGAAGGGACTGCGATGCACGGTCGTGCGGTGCACGAGGGCCGGTTGCAAAACGGGCGCTGCATGCCCCAGCGAGCTGAGTGCGATGCGCTCTTCCATCACCTCGACGCGCAGACAGGCCATCCTCGTCTTGGGTTTGCCCATGGTTTGCTCCTTTCCGTGAAGACAATCCGGGTGCAGGCACACGGCAGGCGACGCTCCAGCCGCCGGTTCAGCGGGCCTGTGATCCCGATGATCGGCAGCGGGGGTCGATTTGTCAAATGGTCCGGATGACCTACTCCACGATCGCCTGCATCACGGCGGTCTCGAAGTCGCGGTGGATCGGGCGGCCGACGGAGGTCTGGATCATGAGCACCGCGACGAGCTGCTCCTCGGGATCGACCCAGAAGTGCGTGCCGAATGCGCCATCCCAGCCGAAGCTGCCGTTGCTGCGATAGGTTCCCGCCTCGATGGCGTCTTCCACGATCTCGACGGTGAGCCCGAAACCCATCCCCTCGCCCCGGCCGAGCTGATCGTGAAACATGTCGCCGACGTGGTTCGAGGAGTAGATGATGAGGGAACGGGGACTGAGCAGCGTCTTGCCGTCAAGCCGCCGGCCGGTCAGGAGCATCTGGCCGAACCGGTAGTAGTCGGCGGCCGTCGACGCCAATCCCCCCGCGCCGGAGAAATAGGTCTTGGGAAAACGAAGTTGCGTTTGGTTCTTCTCGAGCCCCTTGGGCGTGCTCCGGTAGATCGTCGCCACGCGGTCCTGGCGATCGTCGGGGACGTTGAAGAACGTGTCGCTCATGCCCAGAGGTTCGAAGATCCGCTTGCGCAAGAATTCGTCGAAGGTTTGTCCGGACGCGACCTCGACGACGCGCCCCAGCGTGTCGATGCCCGCCAGCCCGCTGTAACGCCATTTGGTTCCCGGCTGGAAATCGAGCGGGGCCTGGGCCAGCTTGGGGACGTGCGTGGCCAGGGTGTCTTCCCCCTTGGGCCACATCAGGTCTCGAGGGGCTTTCTGGGTGCCCGGGCCGCCGCTCAAGAGGCCGGAGGTATGGGTCAAGAGATCGCGAATGGTAATCTCCCGCTTCGCCTTGACCAGTTCAACCTCCGTCGACATCATCCTCTGCTCGGCGACCTTCATCTCCTTGAATTCGGGGATGAACCTCGAGACGGGATCGCTCAGGCGGACCTTGCCCTCCTCGACCAGGATCATGATCGCCGCGCCTGTGACGGGCTTGCTCGAGGAGGCCATCCGGAAGATCGTGTCGCGGGTCATCGGCGCCATCGAGGCGACGTCCTTCAGTCCGTGGGCCTCGAAATGGACGACGAACCCCCTGCGGGCGACGAGCGTCACCGCGCCCGAGATGTGCTTGGCGTCGATGTGCCGCTGGATCGCCTCGCCGATCCGCTTGAGCCGCGCCGAGGAGATCCCCACCGCCTCCGGCGCGGCCCTGGGCAGGTCTTGCTGGGCCAGGCAGGGCAATGCGGTCAACATGAGCAGCATTGCAAGCGAAATGGCGACGACGTTGCGGCCAATCGGTCGGTTCGATGCCGGAGAGGAAGTCACGGGAGTCACCTCGATCCAGAGCCCTGTGTGTGTTCGGTCCTGCGCGGACAACGCCCTCCCAGACTAACCCACGCCCGAGCGGACTTCAAAGCCTGTAGGGTCCGCTGTGCGGACCGCTAGCCTCGAACGGTTTTCGGAGTCGAAGGCTCCCCATAGGACCGTTGGCCGGGACACTTGGTCCGCACAGCGGACCCTACGATACGGCAGCGGGATATGGTCCGCCGCGTACTCATGCCTCACCCAACCGTCACCTCGAGCTGCGTGATGAACCTCTCGTTGGAGATTCTCTACTCGATCTCGGCGGCAGACGCGCATTCGAAGAAGAGTTGCAACGCCTCCCTCAGGTTGTCCCTTGCTTCCTCAATGGAACCTCCCTGGCTGGCGATGTCGAGTTCGGAACAAAGCGCGACATAGCCGTCCCCTTCATGGCTGATCAACGCGGTCAGGTGGCGTGTCAGCAAGGTCTCTCCTATCCCCCGCCGTATTCCTTGAGCTTGCGGTAGAGCGTGCGCTCGCCGATGCCGAGCATCTTCGCGGCCTCCTCGCGATTGCCGCCGGTAAGCTTGAGGGTCTCGGTGATGTAGTGCTTCTCGACCTCCTCGATGCTCTTGCCGAGTAGTTGATCGCCCCCGGGAGATCTGGCGGGGGCGGGCGCTGGGCTGGTCGCGGCTTGCAGGTCCTCGGTGAGGTCGTCGACGTCGAGCACGCCGTCGGAGTCGATCACCACCATGCTCTCGATCGTGTTCCGCAATTCGCGGACGTTTCCCGGCCAGCCATACTGCCGCATGGCGCGCCGCACCGCGGGGGAAATCGAGCTGATCTTCTTGTCGTGCGCGGTGGTGAACTCCTTGAGGAAGTGATCGATCAAGAGGTCGATGTCCTCCCGCCGCTCGCGCAAGGGGGGCAGCTTGACCGTGACCACCTTGAGACGATGGTACAGGTCGGAGCGGAAAACGCCGGAGGCAATGGCCTCGGTGAGGTCGCGATTGGTCGCCGAGATCAGGCGGACGTTGACCTTGATCGGCTCGTTCGTGCCCACCCGGACGATCTCGCCGCTCTCCAAGGCCCGGAGCAGCTTGACCTGCGTGCCCAGGGGAATCTCGCCGACCTCGTCGAGGAAGAGCGTGCCGCCATTGGCGTGCTCGAACCAGCCTTTCCGCTCCCGATCCGCGCCGGTGAAGGCCCCTTTCACGTGACCGAACAGCTCGCTCTCGAGGATGTTGTCCGAAATCGCCGCGCAGTTGAGCGTGACAAAGGGCTTGTACCGCCGGGGGCTGTTGTTGTGCAGGGCCTTGGCGACCAACTCCTTGCCGGTGCCGCTCTCACCTGTGATCAGGACCGAGGCCGAAGTGGGGGCGATCTGGCGGAGCCGGGCGACGATTGTATGCATGCCCGGCGAGTTGCCGATGACTCCCTCGAAGCCGAACTTCTCGTTGAGCTGCTTCTGGAGCTCGATGTTCGACCGCGCCAGCCGCTGCGACTGCGAGGCCTTGTCCACGACCGTGCGCAACTCGCCGATGTCCAGCGGCTTGGTCAGGTAGGTGGTCGCCCCGGCCTGCATGGCCGTGACGGCGGTCTTGATCGTGCCGTGGCCGGTGAGAATGACCACCTCGGCGTCGGGCAGCTCACGCTTGGCCTTGGCGAGGATCTCCAGGCCGCCGACGCCCTCCATGATCAGGTCGGAGATGATGATGTCGAAGGTTTGCTCCTCGATCAGCCGCAGCCCCTCGGTGCCGCTGGTGGCGACGACACACTCGTAGCCGACGCGCTCCAGGCTCTCGGCCACGGCCGCGGCGTGAGGCTCGTCGTCATCTACCACGAGAACACGGATTTGCTGGTCCATCGGGGCCACTCGAGTCTTGCGCGGTCGGCTTTTCCTGGGGTCGAGAGTGCGGTCAGGCCTGGGCATCAGGCTTGTGCATGCAGCGGAGTTTCCTCCAGAGCGGGTGGTCGCTCTTGGTTTCTGATCAGGACTGTCGGGTTGAGATTTCGAGGCGGCACCGGCAATTTCTGTTCGTTAAGGACCTGAGCGAACTCCACCATCCCCCATTTTGCCTGGTACAGGCAATCCTCAACGGAGTGGCCAGTTCCCGTGAAGCCATCGAGATCGGGCGAATAGAAGCCGAAGAAATCGGGCTCTTCCGTCGCTTCGATGACCAGCGAGTATGGCAAATCGATCATAACCCTTCTCGGGAGGCAAGCTAATCGGTCGACACCGGCAGCCGCAGCGAGAACTGCGAGCCCTTGCCGGGAACGCTGTGGACCTCGATGGCGCCGCCGTGTGATTCGACGATCTTCCGCGTGGTGGGCAGGCCCAGGCCGCTGCCGCCGGGTCGCGTCGAGTAGAAGGGGTCGAAGATCTTGGCCTGGACGTCTTCGGTCATGCCCGAGCCGGTGTCGGTCACGTCGAGCACCACCCAGGGACTCTCGTGGCGGGTGGTCAAGATCAGCTCTCCCCCATCCGCCATGGCATGCTCGGCGTTGAGCATGAGGTTGAGCACGGCTTGCTTGAACATGTCGGCATCCAGGGGAACGGCGGGCAGGTCCGGGGCGAATGAGGTCCGCACGACGATTCCCTGAGTTGCCGCCTGGGGCTCGTAGAAGTCGCAAAGTTCGTCGACCAGGGCGTTGAGGTCGGTCGAGGCGAGCTTCAGGTCCTGCACCCGCGCGAAGCGAAGGAAATCCTCCAGGACGTCGTGCAGCCGCTGAACCTCTCGCTTGAGCCGTTCCACCCGCTGCCGCACGCGGCGATCGCGGGGCGTTTCCGGGTTCTGAAAATCCTCGGCCAGCAGGGCGAGGTTGAGCGACAGCGTGGAGAGCGGATTGCGGATCTCATGGGCCAGACCGCCGGCAAGCTGCGAGATCTCGGCATACTGAGCGCGCAGCCGGCGCGTGACCTCGGGCTCGGCGGGCGACGGATCAAACAACCCGTCCGGCCGCTCCGGCGGGGATGGCGAAACAGCAGTGGAGCCGGGGTTGACCATGGCAGTGGTTAGTTGCTAGTGGCTGCGCTCGCCGTGGGTCCGCTAGTGGCTTGTGGCTCTGCTCGCCTTCTGCTCACAGGCGGCTAAATAGGTGCCTATAAAGAGGAATGTGGCCCGGCCGCCCTCGGCTGGGCCCGGGACAGCCGAGGGCGGCTGTCCCACACTTTCCCTTTCGCGAGGAGTTATTTAGTGGTTAGTGGCTTGTGGCTAGTGAATGGGATCCGGTCTTCTCGCCATAATTCCCTAGCCACTACCCACTAGCCACCAATCGTCAAGGACGCGAGGGACCGCGCGAACCGCCCCGATCGCGATCCCTGTCCCCCCGGTCGTAGCCGCGGTCGCGGCCGCCGTCACCAGGAGGCCTGCGCGGAGGTCCGCCGCCGGGACCGCCGGGACGTTCGCCGCCGCCCGGAGGACGCGTCCGCGAGGCAAACTCGTCGGGCTGCCCGCGCTCGGCGAGCGCGGCCTTCCGCGACAGCTTGACCCGGTCCTGGTCGTCCACGGCGATGGCCTTCACCAGCATCGGGTCGCCCACCCGGCAGATGTCGGTCACGCTCGAGACGTAGCCGTCGGACAGCTCGCTGATATGGACCAGCCCATCCTTGCCGGGGAGGATCTCGACAAAAGCGCCGAAATCCTTGATGGAGGTCACGCGGCCTTCGTAGATCCGGCCGATCTGGACCCCTTCGGTCATGGCCATGATCTTGTCGCGGGCCGACTCGGCCCCCGTCGCGTCGGGGCTGGACAACGTGACCACGCCGGCGTCGTCGATGTCGATCTTGGCGCCTGTCTCTTCCTGGATGCGGCGGATCGTCTTGCCCCCCGGACCGATGATCATGCCGATCTTCTCGGGATTGATCTGGATCTGGATGAGCCTGGGGGCGTTGGACGAGATCTCCTCGCGGGGACGCTTGATCGCCCGGAGCATCGCCCGGAGAATCTCCACGCGGGCCTCGTGCGCCTGCTCCAGGGTCTCGCGGATGATGTCCTCGGTGATCCCCTTGTTCTTGAGGTCAAGCTGGATACCCGTCACGCCGTGCTGGGTGCCGGCGACCTTGAAATCCATATCGCCGAAGTGGTCCTCGTCGCCGATGATGTCGGTAAGCAGGATGTGCCGGCCACTCGCCTCGTCCTGGACCAACCCGATGGAGATGCCGCCGACGGGGTCGGTGATGGGCACGCCGGCGTCCATCAGGCTGAGCGTCGCCCCGCAGACCGAGGCCATCGAGCTCGAGCCGTTGGACTCGAGGATGTCGGAAACGACCCGGATCGTGTAGGGGAACTTCACCGACTCGGGTAGGACAGGCGCGACGGACCGTTCGGCGAGCGCGCCGTGGCCGATCTCGCGGCGGCCCGGTCCGCGGATCGGCCGGATCTCGCCGACGGCGAACGGGGGCATGTTGTAGTCAAGCATGAATTTTTTGCTGTACTCGTCCATGATTCCATCGACGCGCTGCTCGTCGGCGCCGGTACCCAAGACGGTGGTGACCAGGGCCTGGGTCTCCCCGCGCTGGAAGAGGGCCGAGCCGTGGGCCCGGGGCAGGATGCTCACCTCGCAGCGGATCGCTCGCAGGTCGCGCGGGCCTCGGCCGTCGGGCCGGTTGCCGTCGAGGATCAGCTCGCGGACGACGCGTTCCTCGACCGCCGGGAACGCGGCCTTGATGCGCGCGGGCGTGACCGGCGACTCGGCTCCCTCGGGCGCGGCGGGATCGGCAAGCATCAACGGCTCGCCCTCCTCAGGGCAGAGTTCCTTGATCACCGCGTCGAGCAGCTCTTTCGTGGCGGCGTTGCGCTCTTGTTTGAGGATGGTCTGTTTGACCTGCCGCAGCTTCGTGCCGTAGCGGTCGTAGAGCATCTGCCGGATCGGGTCGGGCGGGGTCTCGACGTGCTCGGGGAGGTGCATCCCGACCGCCTCGAGCAGATCGAACTGAAGCTGGATGATCTCCTGGTTGTACCGGTGGGCCGTCATGATGGCGTCGGCCATCTCGGGCTCGGGCAGCTCGGAGCCGAATCCTTCGATCATCACCACGGCCTTGGATGTGCTGGCGACGATCAGGTCCAGGTCGCTCTTCTCCAGTTCCTGCACGGTGGGAAGGGGGATGAGCTGGCCGTCGATCCGCCCCATCCGGATGGCGCCGATGGGTCCCTCGAAGGGGGCGCCGGACAAAAGTAGCGAGGCCGAGGCGCCGATCATCGAGGGGATGTCGGCATCGTTTTGCCGGTCGGCCGAGATGGGCCCAGCCTGGATCTGCACCTCGTCGCGATACCAGTCGGGGAAGAGAGGACGGATGGGCCGGTCGATCAGCCGGGCGGTGAGGATGTCCTTGTTGGTGGGCCGCCCCTCGCGCTTGATGAAGCCGCCGGGGAATTTGCCCGCGGCATAGGTCTTCTCACGATAGTCGACGGTGAGGGGAAAGAAGTCGAGCCCTTCGCGGCCCGGCGCGGCCATGGTGGCCACCAGCGACATGGTGTCGCCGATCCGCACGACCACGGCCCCGCTGGCCTGCTTGGCCAGAAGTCCGGTCTCCAGGCTGATCACCTTCTCACCGATTTTTCGTTCCACGATCTTGCGAGTTAACACGGTGCTGGACATGGAATGCTACCTGCAAAGCCGCCTGCTGCGGCGGAAAGAGAAATGTCAGTTGTCAGTTGTCAGTTGCCAGTTGTCAGTTGCTAGTTGTCAGTGAGCCGGTAACTAGCAACTGACAACTAGCGACTAGCAACTACTTGCGGATTCCCAGGCGGCTGATGACGTCGAGATACTTCTTCCTGTCGTGCAGCCGCAAGTATTTGAGTAGACCGGACCGCTTCGAGACCATCATCAGCAGGCCACGGCGGCTGGCATGGTCCTTGGCGTGCGTCTTGAAATGCTCGGTCAGATCGTTGATCCGGGCCGTCAGGAGGGCAATTTGCACCTCGGGAGACCCCGTGTCGTGTTCACCGCGCTTGAACGCCCCGATGAGCTCCGACTTCTTCTCCTTCGTGATCGACATCTCTCTCCCCACTAC
>JBMFUH010000267.1:0-8041 GCA_049966735.1 Isosphaeraceae bacterium | reverse complement strand
AGTGGTCCACTCAGGATGGATCGCCGCCAGCAGACCGACCATCTGCGCGACGATCCGCCCATGCTGGAGCCGAAGCAGGTTGCCCCGGTTGAAGTAATTGCCGCGGCCGATGACGACCTCGACTCGCCTGCGTTCCATGTGGTCCAGATCGACTCCCGCGTCGCGCAATGCCGCGCGGGCAGCGTCCAGGACCAGGAACTGTTCGGGCTCGCCGCCGGCCACGGCCAGGGGCATGATCCCTTGCCCGACAGTGTCGACGGGGATCGGCGTCTCGAGATATCCCCCCCGGCGGCAGCCCAGCCGGTCGTTGGCGCTGGAGCCCGGGTCGTGGAAATGCTCCAGCGGCCAGCGGTCGGCCGGGACCTCGCGCGTCTGATCGCGATTCGCCAGGCAGTTGGCCCAAAACGAATAGAGATCGCTGGCGCCGGGGAAGCGGCAGCCCAGGCCGACGATCGCGACGTCATACGCCCGGCCTGGCTTCATACCGTGATCTCCACGCCGCGGGGCGTTCTCACCAGCGGGGCGTCAAGCGAGCCGAGATTGCCCGCGATGATCACCTCGACATCCCCTTTCCGACCGTGCAGAAGCTCGTCGAGAAGGGCCATCACGCCGACTTCGGGCGAGATCATCCCCAGCCCTCGCGCGCCGAGATGGGCCTCGAGGTCGGAGACCATGCCGATGCCCGACCAGGGGCCCCAGATCGGAGCGATGACCCGGCCCGGCATGCGCCGATCCAGCCAGATGGCCAGCTTGTTCAGGATCTCATTGGCAGCCGCGTAGTCGGATTGTCCCCGATTGCCGAAGCGGCCGGCAATCGACGAGAAGAGGATCGTGAACCGGAGATGCTCGGGGCGGAGCAGACGCACGAGATTGAGGGCCCCATCGAGTTTCGTGCCCAGCACGCGATCGAACGAGCTCAACGACTTGTCCCGGATCAGCTTGTCCCGGATCAAACCCGCTCCGTGGATCAGGCCGACGGGTTCGCCGAAGCGGCCGCGCCAGCTCGCGATGACCTCGGCGAGTCGCGCGGAGTCTCGAACATCGGCCCGGGCATACTCGACGGCCGATCCCAGACCGCGCAGCCGGTCGACCGTCTGGCGGATCTCTCTACTCCGGCGCAAGGTCTGGTAAGCTCTCTCGAGATCGGCGGGAGCGATGGTTTGACTGCCCTGACGCAGCCGCTCGTAGAGGGCGCGTTTCAGCTCGGACGGCTCAGAGATGTTGTCCAGTTCGTCGGGGCCGTCCGGAGGTGGCGTGGTTCCAACCAGAAGGAGCGTCGGCCGCCACTTCCGGGCGAACTCCGCGGCGACCAGCGACGTGATCCCGCGGGCGCCGCCGGTGATGACCAGCGGCTCTCCCGGCGCCAGGTCAAAGAACCGCTCGCCGTTCACTCCCGTCAGTGGCGCGGGCACCGGCCGCAACCTGATCCGTCGGCCACTCAGGTACCCCACCTCCAGCCAGGGATCATCATGGAAGACCTCGGCCAGGAAATGGTTGGCCAGTCGTCCCGGCTCGAGCCTACAATCAACATCCACGACACGTGTTCTGATGGTGTTCCATTCCCGGGCCAGCGTCTTGAGCAGGCCCGCGACGGCCCCCTGGCCGGCAAAGAACTCGGCACGGCCGTTGCCTTCACTTCCGAAGCTCCCTCCCATGGCCGTCGCGCCGATGAGGCATGCTCCGCCATTCTCAGCCGCTTGCTCCAGATCCGCTGCCACGGCCTTGGCCAGCAGGAAGAGGCCTCTCACCTCGGGGGTCATGCGCGAGACCCATGCGGCCGGGTCCGTGCCCGGATGTCGAGAGGCGTGAAGTGGCAGCAAGTGAATGAGTCCCGCGATCGGCCCTTCGCTTCGCTGCTCTCGAATCGCGGCCTCGACCGACGCGGACGAGGACCAGTCGATATCCGAATGTACGTCACCAAGCAGGGCTGTTCGCCAGCCTCGCGACCGGATCTGGTCGGCCAGGCATTCCGCGATTCCTCGGCCGTCTGCCGTGATGAGCACGGTGCCGCCCGGCATCAGACGGCATTCCCTCCCTGCGATGGGACAATCGACCGGCTCCAGGAGCATTCGCCGCGCGCCACCTTGCGGCTTGCCATTCCGCGCTGGCTCGTTGTGGGTGCCGTGATATGAAAGAGTCGTCTGCGAAGGAGTGAGCGGGCTGGTCTTGCCGATCGCGCGCCAGGCGCGGTCGACGATGGCGGCCAGCGTCATCGCGCTCGAGAGGCTTTCCATGCTCTCGGCGTCTCCCCTGGCGCCAAGCTGCGGGAAGGCGTCGCGCAGCTTGCCCAGGATCTCGACGCGCTTGATCGAATCGATGCCCAGGTCGGCCTCGAGATCGAGCTCAAGTTTGAGGACCTCGAGAGGATATCCCGTGCGCTCGCGCACGATCTCCAGCAACTTCCGGGCGATCTCCTCGCGGCTTGCCTGCCGCGGGGCAGGTGCCTGGCGATGCTCGGAAGCTCCGCTGTCCGCACTCGCGCTCGAATGCGCCGGGGGACGCTCCGCAGGCACCGGCACCGAGGGAACAGGCACCGAGGGAACAGGCGGCATGAAGGCTCGTTCCAGTCTGGCGTTGACGGCCCTGTCTTTTGCTGCCGGCTGTTGTGGCGGAGGCGCCTGCCTGCCGGAAAGATACGCCATCATCGTCGTGCGCTGGACGTCCAGAAAGGCTCGCATCGTCTCCTGAAACGCGTTGAGAACGCGATCCGATGCTCCGGCGGAGCCATCGCTCGGTGCGATGCTCATCACCGGCCGCCGCGCGGCGTGCGCGAATCCGTCGGCTGGCTTGCCATTGCGCTCATGCACATGCGAATGATTATCACTCATGACGAATTTGGATTTCATGGAATCGACGGGCAAGTCGATCCGGGGGGACGATGCCGGCTCGGAGGCGCCCTGCCCTAGCCTTCGTGGTTCGGGGGCGGCAATCGGCCGGGCGCGGCTGCCGTTGACAACCCAGCTTGACGGAGCCGGCTCGGGCGAGCCGTCGCCCGGAGGGAGGGCGGCGAGGTCGAGAAGCCTGGCCGATCTGCCTTGCGTGAGCGGTTCCAGGCGCACGGCCAGACCGGCCGCGACGAGACGCGCCAAGGTGTGCAACAGTCCCACAAGACCGGTTCGGCCCGAGCCTTCACAGGATAATGCCAGATGAGGCTTGCGTCCCAGGATCGAGTCGACCAGTGGCGTCAACAGGCCGCCCGGTCCAACCTCGAGGAACACGCGCGCCCCATCGTCGTGCATGGCCGAGATCATCTCGGCAAACCGGACGGGCCGAGTCACATGATCTCCCAGCCGGCTGGCGATCGATTGGGGATCGGGCGGATGGATTGCACCGTCGAGATTGGAGAAGACCGGACGTCCTGGTGAGGCGACCAGTTTCTCCGCGGCCAGTCGCGCCAGGGGATCTCGTGCCGCTTCCATCAAGGGCGTGTGGAAGGCGCACGCCACCGGCAAGAGGCGGCCACGAATCTGCCGGTCGCGCGCCCGGAAGAGCACCTGCTCCAGCACTTCGGGCGGTCCGGCGATGACGGTCTGAAGCGGGCCGTTGAGGTTGACGATCCGGACGCCGGGGAGATCGGCGATCAGTTCCGGCACGCTTTCCGGTCCGGTCATGAGGGCCGCCATCGCTCCGGGGTGATCGCCTCCCGCATCCTTCAAGAGTCGTCCGCGGCCGAGCGACAGCTCGGCCAGTCCGCGGGTGTCCAGCGCGCCAGCCGCATGCAGCGCGGTCAACTCTCCGTAGCTGTGACCCGCCGTCAACTCCGGCTCCAGCCCGAGGCTCAGGAGCAGCCGCGAGAGACCAACGCTCGCCGCGCCGATGGCCGGCTGAGCGACCTCGGTCGCCCGGAGTGCCTCGGCCTGCTGCTTCCGCGTCTGGTCGTCAAACGCGGGTGGCGGGAAGACGAGCGGACCGATCGGCTCGCTGCCGCTGGCGATGATCGCGGCGTCGAATTCCTCGTAGGCGCGGCGAACCTGCTCGAAATGGATCGCCAGCTCGCCGAGCATCCCGACCGCCTGGGCGCCTTGACCCGGGAAGAGGAATGCAACCTTCTGCTTTCTGAAAGCCGGCCGGGCCGCGTAGTAGACTCCGCGCGGATCATTGATCTCGGCTTGGCCCGCACGCAGCGCTTCGCGGGCGAGATTCAGCCTCGTGCACAGGTCGTCAACCGACGTTGCAAGGATGGCCAGCCTGGGGCCGGAGCCGCCAGTTGTCCAGTCGCTAGCCAGGGTGTGGGCCAGATCGCGGAGAGGAGGCCGTGCGCCGGCGGCAAGCTGTTCCGCGAGCTGATCGAGGCCCCTGAGCAGAGCGTCGGGGTCGACCGCGGACCAGGCGAGCAGCTCGACTGGCCAGTCGCGAACGGGTGCCAGGGACGTGGCCAGCGGATCTCCCTCGTAGGACTCGAGCACGGCGTGGAAATTCGTGCCGCCAAACCCGAAGGCGCTCACCCCGGCTCGCCGAGGCCGATCGAGGACGGGGTGCAGCCAGGGCTGGGCCTGTGTGTTCAGTCGCAAGGGACCGACCTCGAAGTTGAACTGAGGGTTCGGTGCGCTCAGGCCGATGGTCGGCGGATGGACGCGGTGGCGCAGGGCGAGCGTGGCATGGATCAACCCCACCAGCCCCGCCGCGCACTTCGTGTGGCCAATCTGCGACTTGACCGACCCCACCACACAATGCCTTGGTTTCGCTCCGGCGGACTCAAGGAGCCGCGTCAAGGCATCCAGCTCCACGACATCGCCCAGGGCGGTACCCGTTCCGTGAGCCTCGACGTAATCCACGGTCGACGGGTCAATCCCGGATTCCGCGTAAGCCCGGGAAAGCGCCCGGAACTGCCCTTCAAAGCTGGGTGCGGTCAAACCGCGGCAACGGCCATCACTGGAAGAGCCGACGCCCCGGATCACCGCGTAGATCCGGTCGCCGTCGCGCTCGGCGTCTTCCAGGCGTTTGAGGATGACAGCGCCCACGCCTTCGCTGATCACGATTCCATCGGCGCTGGCGTCGAACGGCCGGCAGCGACCGCGAGGTGAAAAAGCCTGGGTTTTGCTGAATGCCAGGTAGGTGAACGGATTCTGCACCGTGTCCACGCCGCCCAGCACGACCATGTCGGCCGCATTCGTCCTGAGCTCGCGAACGGCCAGGTTGAGTGCCGCGAGCGACGAGCCGCAGGCCGCATCCACGGTATAGTTGGCGCCTCCCAGGTCCAGCCGGTTGGCGATCCGTCCCGCCGTCACGTTGAGCAGGAAGCCGGGGAACGAGTCCTCGGTCCACTCGGGCAAGAGCCCGGAGCAGCGCTCCAGCGCGGCCGATCCGGAACCGGGGAGGACCGAGTCGAGCATCGGCAGATAGGAGCGGAAGGCATAGCCCATGGCCACCTGGGCCGCGCCTCCACCCATGCCCAGGACGACGGCCGTTCGCTCACGGGGAAAAGGCCGCTCGGCATAACCCGCATCGGCAAGGGCCGCGCTCGTGACCTTCAGCGCCAGCAACTGCGCGGGTTCGATGGACGGGATGCTGGAAGGCGGCATACCGTAGCGCAAGGGATCGAAGAGTATGTCGGGGAGAAACCCTCCCCACTTGGAGTAGATCTTGTCCTGGGCCTTGCGATCGGGATCGTAATAGAGCCGCCAGTCCCAGCGGTCGGGCGGCACTTCCGTGATCGCGTCCACGCCGCGGAGCGAATTGGCCCAGAACGTCTCCACGTCCTTCGCGCCGGGCAAGATGGCGGCCATGCCCACGATGGCAATGGCTGTGGGATTCGGCTCGACCCGCGACTCGCTCGCCGCGCGCCGGGCTCGCTCGTCGATCAGGGCCGTGGCGCCTGCGGTCACGTCCTGGTGGAGTTCCCGCATTGTCACGACGCGATCGCGCAAGGCCGCGACCTGTCCCAGCATGTAGAGTCCGCTGGTTGCCTGTTCGGCATCGGCGACGGCGGAGAGCGGCGAGCCGGCGCCTTGGCCTCGTGCCAGGCCCTTGGCCGCGAGTCTCAGCCGTCCCAGGTTCAACCGCTCGAGAGCCTCGCGGATCTCCTCGTGCGGCCTGCCCTCGGAGAGCAGACGCTGGCGCTCCGCGTTGAATCGATCGACGAACGGCGTGGAACTGACGCGTACCTGATGTCCCGGTCCGGTCTCCAGCAAGACCGTCTGACGGCAGCGCAGGGCCTCGTCCTGAAAGCGCTGGACGATCGCGCCCTTGGCCACCGCCTCCTGAGTGAACAGGTACGCCGTGCCCATGAGGATGCCGATTTTGACCCCTCTTCCTGTCAAGTCGCCCGCCAGCGCCGCGACCAGGCCGGCCGAGCGCGCGTCGTGAATACCTCCGGCGAACACCACGCTCAACGTGTGTGCGGGTATTCCCCGGTCGATCGCTTCCTCGAGGACTCGGCAGGCCTGTTCCCAGAGAACGAGGCTCGAGCGCGGGCCGACGTGGCCGCCGCATTCTCGCCCCTCGAGCACGACCGCCCTGGCCCCTGCGCGGAGGTACTGGTCCAGCAGTCCGGGAGAGGGAACGTGCAAGTACGTTGTGATCCCGTGTTGCTCCAGCTCCACTGCCTGATCGGGACGGCCCCCCGCGATCAAGGCAAACGGCGGCCGGGCCGCGCTCACCGCGGCAAGCTGTTCCTGTCGCAGGCTGGGAGGAGCGAATCCGAGCAAGCCCACACCCCAGGGCCGCCCACCCACCGAAGCGGCGGTTTCGGCAAGCAAACGCTCCACTTCGGGCCGCTTCAGAAGTGCCAACGCCACGAACGGCAGCCCTCCTTCCCGCGCGACCGCCTCGGCGAAGGGTGCCACGTCGCTGACCCGTGTCATGGGGCCCTGGAGGATTGGCAACGACGTACCGTGAGACCGGGCGAGCGGGGAATTCTCGGCAAGCGGGCGGGCCTCGGCGGCACCCTCGACCCCTTCCTTCATGGCTTTCAATGTCGCCTGGACGATGCCGCCCACGGTCACGAACCTGCGCGCCAGGTCCGCCGCCAGCGCGGAGTCTTGCCCGACCGACCATGCCTGGTCCCTCGACCATCCGACCTTTTGCTCGAGAAGACACGACCATGCGTTTCCGCCCTCCGCGGCTGCTGCCCGGAGTTCGTTGAGGATTGGTGATCTCGGGGGGGCGTAAACCCGGATGGCCGGGCCTTCAACTGGTTCAATCACGATCGACTCGCTGCCGTCCCAGGCGGAAATCTGTGCGCGAACCTGCTCCGGCAAGGGAGACTCGCGGGCCAGGAGGACAGCTCCCTCGAGCACGACTCCGGCCGCCCCCGCGGCGATGCACCCCGCGGCCACCCGAGGACCGATTCCCCCACGCACCCAGACAGGCCGATCGGTCAAAGCGAGGATGGACTGGAGCAGGATGAACGCGGAATCCCCGCCCACGCAACCACCCGCCTCTTGCCCCACGGCGATCAGACCATCCGCTCCATCCGCAAGGGCCCTCTCAGCCTGGGCTGCCGAGACGACCTCGCAAAGCACCCTCGGGCCGTAATCGCGTATGCGACGGAAATTCGTGGGGGCCTCTCGCTCCCAGCAGGATGCCGGGCAAACGACCGCGACCAGGCTCTCCCCCGCAACAGCGAGCCATTCCTCGCTCACCCGGCCGGGACAGACGCGCAGGGCGAACGATCGAACTCCAAACTCTCGCAAACGCGCAAGGACAGAGGTCCGGAACTCCAGTCGTGACGCATCAAGAATGCCCAGAGCGCCGGCCCTGTCGGCGGCGATCACAAGAGCTGAGCCGTCAAGACCCTGGGGAGTTGCTACGAGAACCTGGTGTTGATTCCAGAACATCGCGGGGACTCTCTCATGGTGCAAATTGTCTCCTTGACTATACCATCCAGAAAAGATAGTGGCTCCAAGAAGACTAGGAAAGCTCGGTTAACCTTGCGAGGAGCTTCCTGAAGTAGGGGACTTCCGAGCATTCTTGATTGTGCGAGGTATGCAATTTGCACACCACAGATCGATGATTCCCGTTCTCTCTACGCCCGGTCGGCTCAATCCCGTGGGACCGAACGATCAGGCAGACAGCTTGCACACTTTCTGCTAGAGTCCCC
>JBMFUH010000266.1:4152-8099 GCA_049966735.1 Isosphaeraceae bacterium | reverse complement strand
AGCGGACCCTACGATATTCAATGAGTGCGCAAGCCGACTGCAAACCGCTCTAGGCTGACGCAAAGTTGGTCTTGACAGCGTTTCTCGCGGGTTGCCGGTCGTCCTGGTCTTGTAACGGGGCGACCGGGTGAAAGCTTGGCGTCAGCCTGGTGGCCCTCATCCGGCCTTCGGCCACCTTCTCCCAGGAGCAGAAGGTTGGAATCATCCCTTCTCCCTCGGGTCCCCTTCGGGGGCCCAGGTGTTCCGGTACGCCGGGACGGATGAGGGTCGCTCCGGCCGATGCGCAGCCGCCGTCGACAGCGGTTCGTGGTCCGAAACAAAAACAGAAACGGGACAAAAGGCCGTCACCGAGAACGTGTGTCAAGCTCAGGTTCGCATCAGCCTAGGCTCGCCCTCCCCGAATCGTGCAAGATGATTTGGAGCGGTTTTCTTTTTGAGTTGCAGACTGAGCGGATTCTGTCCTCCTTCTCCCGAGGGAGAAGTTGGCCGGAATCCCGGCGCGCCGGTACGAGTTCAAAAACGTTCATCGGCCCTGCAAATTCGGATCTCGGCGCGTGCATGCGGCGTCGGATTTACCACCAGCACAGAATCATGCGGCCCCGGCGTTCCGGGTGGTTGCGGCGCGCGGGCTCGCCGCCTTATCCTGGGGATATCCGTTGAGAAGAGATGAGGAGGAGCGCCCATGACACCGCGGCAGCGCGTACTGGCCGCCCTCGATCACCGGGAACCGGATCAGGTCCCGATCGACTGCTCCGGCCACCGGTCATCGGGGATCGCCGCCATCACTTATCCCAGGCTGCGTGAGCGCCTGGGATTGCCCCCCACCACGGTCCGGGTTTACGACCCGATCCAGCAGCTCGCCATCCTGGACGAAGACGTCCTGGATCGGTTCGGCGTGGACACCATCGAGATGGGACGCGGCTTTTCCCTGAATGAAGCATCGTGGGCCGACTGGGTCTTGCCGGACGGTACCCCGTGCAAGATGCCCGCCTGGGCCTTGCCCGAGCGCAGGGACGGCGAATGGGTGGTCCGATCCGTGACAGGCCGGGTCATCGGGCGGATGCCCGACGGCGCGCTGTTCTTCGAGCAGTGTCACTGGCCGTTCCTCGAGCAAGATGACCCGGATCATCTGCCCGAGGCGTTTGCCGAGAGCATGTGGACGGCCCTCCGGTCCCCGCCTGGTGAGTCGGAGCTGGCCAGCGAAACGTTGACCGCCGGCGCGAAGCGGCTGCGGGAGCGGACAGATCGGGCCATCATCGGTCTCTTTGGCGGCAACCTACTGGAGTGCGGGCAGTTCGTCTATCGCAACGACAACTTTCTCATGCTCCTGGCCGCCGAGCCCGCGCGCGTGCATCGGTTCCTGGACAAGCTCGTGGAGATGCACCTGGCGAATCTTGAGCAGTTTCTCAAGGCCGTGGGGCCGTACATCGACATTGTCCTCTTTGGCGATGACCTGGGCATGCAGACCGGCCCGCAGATGTCGCCGGCCATGTACCGCGAATTCTTCAAGCCTCGTCATGCACTCATGTGGCGACGAGCCAAGGAGCTGGCGAACGTCAAGGTCATGCTCCACTGCTGCGGCGGTGTGCGGTCGTTGCTGCGCGACCTGATCGACGCCGGGCTCGACGCGATCAATCCCGTCCAGATTTCCTGCAAGGGCATGAACGCAGCCGAGCTGAAGCGCGAATTCGGCAAGGACCTCACCTTCTGGGGAGGCGGCTGCGATACCCAGAAGATCCTTCCTTTGGGAACGCCCGATCAGGTCCGCGAGCATGTGCGCGAGCAGGTCAAGATCCTGGCGCCCGGCGGCGGATTCGTCTTCCAGCAAGTGCATAATATCATGACCAATGTCCCGCCCGAGAACATCATCGCCATGTTCAACGCCGTCCGTGTATGATGAACGGGTGGCGCGATTCACTCCGCACTTTCAGTAATCCCCTTACATTCCGCGCTCGCGACTCAAGACGCAGACCCCTTCCATCCGATCTCTAAAGCATATCGCGCGCTTCCGCTAGTTGTTAGTTGCTAGTTATCAGCCCACTGGCAACGGACAACTGGCAACGGACAACTGACAGGGGGGAGTTCAGCCCTGATGCATCGGCGGGGTCGGACAATCTGGGCCGAGCGTGCACTCGTGGTGTTGTTCCTGGCGAGCCTGGCCGGGACGCTCAACCTGGTCATCACGGTGCATCGCAAGGCTGGAGTGAAGGCCAACGTGGCTGGTCCGGTTGCCCCCGCGACCGAGGCTGCTCCAGTCGATTCCCCTGTGAAGACAACTCCGGCGGCCGAACCGGCTGGTGAGGTTGTCCCTCCAGCCGTGGTCGCATCGAAGACAAAGTCACCCGCACCCGTCTCGCGGCCAGCTCCCCTGCCGGAGCCGGAGGATCCGACCAAGAAGGCATTGACGGCCCTGGCAGCGGCGACCGCCCGGGAACTGGCCGAAGCGGAGCAGGCCGATCGCCGCGCCGGTTCACTGGAGCAGGCGCGGCTCGAGGCCGTCGCGGAGTCGAAACGCTGGCGGCGACGGGAGATGCTGGTCAAGCAGCAGGTCGCGGCGCTTGACGAACAGGCGCGCAAGATTGACCGTCAGCTCGATTCCCTGGTGGCCGAGCGCGACGTCCTGGTGGCCGAGCGCGACGGGCTGAAGGCGGCCGTGGCCAAGGCCCAGCAGGGCAAAGGATCGTACGCGGTTTTGCCCTACAAGGGGGAAAATGGAACGTGGCGGCGTCCCATTGTTCTGGAGTGCGCCAACGGTACCGTCACGCTCTTGCCCAAGGGGCCGACGTTTTCGCTGCTCGATCTCTCGTCGATGATTTACCCGCGGACCAGTCCGGTCATCCTGGCACTTGCGCGCGAGCTGATGCGCGTGCAGATGTCCGAATCTCCCGATGGAGCGCCGGTGGTTCCTTATTTCGTGTTCCTGGTCCGGCCCGACGGCATCCGACCCTACTACGAGATTCGGGCCCGGCTCGAACGCCTGGGTATCGCCTTTGGATACGAACTGATCGAGCAGAACCTCAAGGTCCAGGTGCCGGATTTCGACAACCTGGCCACCTGGGACGGCACCATTCCGCTGGAAGAACCCATCCTCGCCGCGCCTCGAACTCAGGTTGCGGGTGTCACGACAAACCGAGGAGATGGAGACGGCAACGGCGATGGCTTGAGCTGGCCATCGACCGGTGGAGAAGGCAGTGCGGCCAAGGGCGGGTCGCGCAGCCAGCTTGCCGGATCTCCCGGCATCGTCAAGCGCGATCGCGGAACAGGAGGAGGATCTCCCGACGACTTCGTCTGGCACGCGGAGTCAGGTGGCGGGGGCTCCCGCGGATCGCCAGGCTCGGGCGGATCAGCCGGATCGAGTGGCGGCCCGGGGGGAATCGGTCGGGCTCAAGGAGTCGGTTCTGGCGGACCGTCGAATGCACTCGCCCTGGGGGGAAATGGGGACAAGACTGGTCCCGGTGCCGGCGGGGCGTCCGGATCGTTCAAGGCACCAGCGAGCGGTGGCGACGGATTGGGCTGGCTCGGCTCAGACTCGACCAGAGAATCGGCAACCGCCGGGCAAATGAGCGGTTCGGGCGTGGGCAGAGACAAGGCCGGAACCAACGGCACGGGGACCGGCAACCGCGGAAACGGGACAGGATCAAAGCTCGGCGCGGGCGGTGAGCGGGCCCTGGCCCGCTGGCCGTTCCCTTACCCGCCTCCAGGAACCGGGCTGGCCGATGACAGCGACGAGACTGGAAATGGAGCCGGCACGGGAGGTGCTAGCGGCCGCGGCGGCGTGAACCTCCCGGGAATTCGCCGAGGTTCGCCAGGTACTGGAACCGGATCGGGCGGAGACGCTCAGGGCAAGGACGTGGCGCTCCTGCCAGACCTGGAACCTGCCAGCGATGAGAAGGGGCAAGCCGGCGCGGGTGGCTCTGGCGGCCAGCTCTTCGGACCCACGGGCGGCT
>JBMFUH010000266.1:0-4052 GCA_049966735.1 Isosphaeraceae bacterium | reverse complement strand
CGTCCTCACCCGGCAACCTGACCGATCTGACCAGACCAGGACAGTCCGGCGCCGGTAGGTCTGGGGGCCAGCTTTTCGGTCCCTCGGCCGGCTCGTCCTCACCCGGCAACCTGACCGATCTGACCAGACCAGGACAGTCCGGCGCCGGGGGCGGATCGCTCTCGTCCCCAGGGACGGGGCCCACGTCTGGAACAGCAAGTGGCTTGACGCAAGCCGACCAGACGGGCGCGGGGACGCCGGAGACTGGTCCCGCGACGGGAGCCGGCAGTGGCTTGGCGCAAGCCGACCAGATGGGCGCAGGGACGCCGGGGGCCGGCCGCGATCTCGTGCCGCCTCAACTACTTCCGGACCCGCTGCCAATGGGCTCGGGTACGGATTCGGGCAGTGTCACCGGCAGCAACCACGGGAGTTCGGGAGGAGGAGGCAGTTCGGGCACTTCAGCGGGTCAGAATCCGGGACTGGCACTCGACTCTCTGCTCGGTACGCAGGGACAGCCTCCGAACGCGAATTCAAGCTCGGGCAACGTCCCGACTGGTGCGGTCGGCTTGAGCCTGGGGTCCGCTCTGGGCAGCGCATTGTCGTCGATGGCCGGAACGTCAGGCAGCGCACTGTCATCAATGGGCGGTGCGTCTTCAGCTTCAAGCGGTCCACCGCCCGGTTCAAGCGGGGTCTCGGGCCTGAGCCTCGGCTCGGATGCGGGATCGACGCCCTCCGGTCCGAAGGAGGAAGACTCTCTCGAGGCTCCGCTGGTCAAGAGCCGGTTCGAGGACCGTCCGACCAAGAAGATTCAGGTTCCCTTCGAGATCGTGGTTGTCTGCGGAGCGGGTGGACTGATGATTCATCCCGGCGGCTACCAGATCAGCGGACCACTGCTTGAGAGCCAGAGGAAAGACAGCATCCTGGTGAAGGAGCTGCTGGCCGTGGCGAATCAGCGGGCGGCGGCCGACCCATCCATCCGCCCGCTGCCCCGGGTCAAGTTCCTGGTCGAGAGTGGTGGCGGCCCGATGTTCTGGGCGGCCCGCAAGCAGATCCTGTTTTCCGGCCTGGGCTGGCCCATGTCGTTGCAGGTGACGGGGACGCAGAATCCGCACATGCTGGGACAGATAGGCTGGTGATCGAGAGGCTGCCCATGGGATCGTCAAACTCCGACCGCTTCCGACCTCTGGGACAACTGGCCAGCCTCCTGGCTTTGCTGGCGATCGTCACTGGCTACGTCCAGTTCCGGAGCCGGTTCGAGGCAGCGCCCCTGGGGCCACCGCCGGGGTTGAAAGCCGATCCCCCACCGCAGGTCGTGGTGCGAGCCCCCGTGGATCCTCCCGCCGCGACCGCTGTTGTGGCAAGGTCTCCTGACCTTGCCACTGAGACGGCGGGGTCAGAAGACCCGCGCCGAACAGCGCCGGCCAAACCAGGCCCAGCTCCCCTTGACCGCGCCGCGGTGGCCCGGGCAGAGGCCGCTCTCGACCAGGCCAGCCGGGTTCGTGCCCGCGCGGTGGCTCGTGCCGCTCTTGCTTCCCGCCAGCTCGAGGCGGCTAGCCAGCAGGCGGTACTCGATGCCACTCAGGCGCGGAAGCTGGGCTTCAAGATCCGTGATCCCTCCGCGCAGATCGGCCGGATGGCCGCGCGGGGCGGATTTCTCCGCTCCGACCTCGAGAAGCTCCGGGCAGAGGTCGCACAGTTGCGCACGCTGCCTCGTCCCAAGGCCACGTCGATCCTGACCAAGAGCCCCGTGTCCCGCCCGGCCTGGAGCGACGAGTTTCACTTCGAACTCCGGCGCAACCGGGTCACCTTTATCAACCTCGACCGCCTGCTGGAACTGGCCAAGGCTGATGCCCAGGTACGGATCAGGATGTCTGACCGGACGGGAGTGATCACGTCACAGGTGGGACCGGTGGGCTCGTTTTCGCTGGGCTATGCGCTGGGCCGGGCCACGACGGCGATTGACGAGCTGATCGAGCGGCAGAGCATCCGTTTCGACCTCAAGGGCTGGGAATTGATTCCCGAGTCGGAGAATCGGGGAGAAACCTACGAGGCGACCCGCAACCCGCTCTCCCAGTATTCGCAGGCCATCAACCGGCTCGCGCCGTCCCGTACGGTACTCACGTTCTGGGTTTACCCCGACAGCTTCACGCTCTATCGCCGTCTGCGAGCAGAGCTGATGGCGCGCGGCTTCAGCGTCGCCGGCCGGCCGTTACCCGAGGGGATGACCATCCGCGGCAGTCCGATGGGCTCGGTGTCGGCGACACAGTGAGACCGGCTTCATCCATCCCAGCGATGGCCGATCGCTCCACGCCGTTCAGCCTCCCACCAGCAGGGTGAGTTTCACGAAGCTGATCTCCGTGCCGTGTCCGATTACGAACTCCTGGTCGAGGCTCTCGGCTTGCTTGTCATCGATCAGAATGAGGAACGCCTGGCGCGTGAACGCGTCGAGCGCTTTGTCGAACTGAGGCTTCCACTCGATCTCGCGGTGCCGGCGCAGCCGGTACTCGGTCCGCTTGCCATTGAGGACTTGTTCCGTGTCCGACGGCTGCACCAGACCTCGAAAAACCAGTTCGCTCGATTTCCGATTGAAGTCCTGAACTTCCTGATAAACGCGTTCCCGGATCAACTCACGAACCGTGAGGCGCTCCGTGGGAAACTTGAGTGGCAGCTCGTGATAGACATCTCCGGAAGCTGTTTCGTCGCGGACCGTGAGTGTGATGGGCATGGAGAAGCTCCAAGTGGTCGAAAGCCTGCTATTCCTGAGGTGCGCCGGAACGATGACGGCCTCGGATCAGCGGCCAATCTGACAAGTGATCGTGGGATCCTTGATCTTCGTGTCCTCTGCCAAGAGCAGAGCTTTGCTGATGATGATCGACAGGGTATTGTCCCCCTCGAAAGGCAAGAACAGGTCGCCTGGCTCGGTCCTGGATCGAGAATCTGGAACAATACACAGGTATTCGTCGTTGGGTTCCATGAGGATGTTGCCAGAGCCCATGTGAATTTTGTACGTACGCTTCTGACCGCGAACCACCAGGAAGCGATCGCTGAACGAGCACCGATCGGCGATCTTGAGGCGCGGAACCAGCCGCTCCAGGACCTGCTTGCGCGTGGCGGCCGTTCCGGATAGCTCGCCGAATGAGTAGCCGTACCAGTAATCCCGGTAGCGGCCTTCCGGTCCGCCGTCTTGCCACGTCGGGTCGTTTCCCAGCGACGACACACTCACGAAAAGGTCGACGTCGCGCATGATCTCCGAGAAGACCAGAGGAGGAACCTGATCGAGCGGAAGTGGCTCGTTGATACCATCTGGACCTGGTCCGACCGCCCGCGAAACATAGTCCCCTCCGCTGGCATCGGCCAGGTTCGTTGCCGCGTCCAAGCGGTAAAATCGAACCTGATCAGTCGCGAGCCTCAGAAATACGCCGGAATCATTCGTATCCCGGCCGTACTCGTCGCCGACTCCTTCGATCCAGAACTCCGCACGAAGTCCCCACTGCGGAAGCGCTTTCGTCGCGGGAGTGTAAGCGCTGTCGACCATGAGCCGCAGCTTGTTCTTCCACCGCCTTGTGGCGCAGAGGGCGTTGAACTGATGTTGCCGGAGGATGTGGGCCGCGAACCGATTCGAATAAGTACGCGTGGTCCGCTCTGCGGCGGTGAGCAGGTAAACCTCGCGGTGAGCCTGCTTGAACGGCTGCGTCGTGCCGGTTTCCTCGAGCCTGCGCCGCCATGCCAGGATCTCGTCGACACTGCGGCCGACAGGATGCCAGAGCGTGACCTGCGCGGTGGAGCTGTGTGCGACCGGACGGCCTTCCACGCTGGTCGGTTTCCCGTCGACGAAGAGCGCCGCCTTGCCATCGACGCACCAGATCAATCGCCGGGCGATCGTGCCGACCAGGGGGTGGGCAAGATAGCGCTCGCGCCATTCCTCAAACGGCCACGACTTGTTCCGCAGGAACATCGAATCGATCCGGTCGCGCTGCGCGGGAAGCAGGGCCTGGATGTCCTTGAGCGCTTGCTGAAGCTCTTTCAGGTCCTCCTTGTGATCGGTCTTGACGCGAGCGGGAACAGACTTGATG
>JBMFUH010000265.1:0-8111 GCA_049966735.1 Isosphaeraceae bacterium | reverse complement strand
CGGTAGAAGCTGCCGTAGCGGACCTCGTTGTAGTGATAGCCCTTGGTCTCCCCTTTCTTCTCTTCCTTCCGCTCACCCTGGATCGTCACGGCTTCATCGGTCACCTCGACCTTGACGTCGTCCTTGGTCATTCCGGGCAGGTCGGCATGGATCACGATCTCTCCCTCGCGCTCCAGCAATTCGACGCGCGGCGCCCATGGTCCCATGCTCTTGGCTTCCGGCTCGCGCCCGAACATCCGGCTGAGCAGTCCGTGCCGCCGTCGCGGCCACATCATGCCGAAATCCTCGAAGATCCGATCCATCTCCTCGGCGAGCCGATGCATCGGTGGAAAGATGTCGAATCCTTCCCAGGGCTCCAGCATCCCCCCTGGCCCCTTGTGTTTCTCCATTGCCTGGTCCTTCTTGGCCTCGGCTGATTTGGGTGTCTCCTTGATGTCTGCCATGGTATTCTCCTTTCTCATCCCGGGTGTGTTGTCGGCCCTTTTCCCCCTTTCGATGCGGGCTACACCTGGATACCGGCCGGGAGCATTCCTCGACCGCCCCGGGCGCTCATGCCCCTGACGAGCCAGATCCCCCAGGATCTCACTTAATTGTAGGTATCCGGGGCATAAGGTGTCAAGACATCGGGATGTCCTGGTTCGATCTTCAAGTTCGGCCAGCTCACTGTTGAGCACTCGGCCAGGGTTACTTGTAGGGTCCGCCGTGCGGACCGATCCGCAGCCGAGGCCCACGGTCCGCACAGCGGACCCTACATCGGGGCAGTTGAATCGTGACGCTCGAGACTCTACTGTGAAAAGGCACCGTAGCGAAATGACCCGCCCCGTGATCCATGCTGAGCAGAGATGACCGACCTCATCGCCACACGTACTGGAAGACCGCTCGAGGTCAAGGAATATGGAGATCCGCGAGGGGAGCCCGTATTCTTCTTCCACGGCCTGATCGGCTCGCACCATCAGGCGGCCTACGTCGGCGAACAAGCCAGGCAGTTTGGCCTGCGGATCATCGCCCCCAACCGCCCGGGGGTCGGACGATCGCCGTTCGTGGAGCGGCAAAACGCACTGGAGGCCGTGCCGGACGTGGAGGACCTGGCCGCGGCACTTGGTTTCCAGCAGTTCAGCGTCATCGGCATTTCCGGTGGCGCACCCTACGCGCTGGCGTGTCTTCATCTCCTACCCTCCCGGATCAGGACGACCACGATCATCAGTGGAATGGGCCCGACTCGATTGCCAGGGGCCTTGCAAGGGATGGACCGGCGCCGGCGGGTGGCCCTCGAGCTGGGCTCACGTTGTCCCAGGCTGGCCAAGCAGGAAGCGCGCCGCTGGGGCGAGCGATTCCGCAAGGCGCCGCGCGCGTTCCTGCAACGGCTGGTGTCCACCTGGGCCGCCGCCGATCAGGCCCTTTTCCAGCGTAGCGACATCTTCGACCTGTTCTTGAACGACCTCACGCAGGTGTTTGTCGACGGCGAGGGACCGGAGACGTTCGCCCAGGATCTGAGGCTGTACCGCAATTACGGCTTCTCGCCGGCGCGGCTCCCGGCGAACCATCACGTGACACTCTGGCAGGGACTGCACGACATCATCGTTCCTCCCTCGATGGCCTGGCGAATGGCCCGGATCCTGCCGCGCTCTGAGGCCCACTTCGTTCCCGGCGGGCACTTTGTGGCCGTCTCGATCTCGGCGCGGATCATGGCCCGTCTGCGACAGCTTCTGGATGATTCCAGAGCGGATGGGCTACCCGAAGTGTGATTGAACATGATGCGGAGAACATGGTTATGGATCAATTCAAGGCCACAGGCTCCCTGGAGAAGATCCTCCGGGGCCAGGTGATCGACTCGGAACGGCCAGGTACGGTCCTTGGCGATTTCCAGAGGATCCTCGACTTCCTGGGCAACCATAAAGGGGAGTCGTCGGGGAAGTACAACTTGCTTCCCATCAAATGGATCAACGAGCTGGACGGGCTCTTGAGCCGGCCCCTGCACCTGAGGATGAAGCGCCCGCAGATTCGCTCGCACCCTCACTTGCAAGGGCTGAACCTGCTGCTACGCGCTTCCGGGCTCATGGTTGTCCAGGCGACGGGAGCCAAGTCCTGGCTGGTGATCGACCAGGAAATGAAGTTGCAGTGGGACAATCTCAATCCGACCGAGCGCTACTTCAACCTACTGGAGAGCTGGCTCCTGATTGGCCGTGCGGAAATGGTCGGCGCGGGTGGCTCGCGGTGGGATACCTTGCTGTCCAGGTGCCTGCAATGCTGGCACTCGCTTTCGAGGGAAGCCTACGGGTGCAACCTCGACGACCCTGAGGTCGTCTACATCCCAGGGCTGGGCCGGGATTTCTATCTCCCGGCCCTGATGGACCTGTTCGGACTCGTCAAGCTCGACCGTCCTTCAAAACCTGTGATCCCCTGGTGTCCGGCCAAGGTCAGTCTTTTGCCTTTCGGCGACGCCGTCTTTGCGCTCCTGGCCGCCGGAGGGGATGATCTTACCCGGCGGTTCTATGGGGAGTTGGCGAAAAAAAGGGGGGTCGAGATCGAGGACGAAGACCAGGGCGAAGACGAGGACGAGGATGAAGAAGATGCTAACGACGACGGAGCCGAGGCTGAGGAGGAAGCGACCTGGGAGGAACCCTCGTTCGGCACCTGGCAGCCACTCTTCCAGCCATTTTTCCCCGAGTGGCGTCAGAACCTGATTGTCCCCGAACCTGAGCCTCTTCAGGGCACGCTTGTCTTCCGAGTGTCCCTGGGGAACGTCTGGAGGCTCATCGCCATGCCGGCCTCCCAAACCCTGCACGACCTGATCTCCTGGGTCCTCCGCTCGGTCAAGTTCGACGACGACCATCTTTACTCGTTCATCTATCGTGATCGGCTGGGAAGACGGATCTCCGCCAATCACCCGTATATGAACGAGGACCCCTGGGCCGACCAGGTTTCACTCAAAGGTCTGCCGCTGGCGGTCGGGCAAACCATGGACCTGGTCTACGACTTCGGCGACAACTGGCAGTTCGCGATCAAGCTGGTGCGCGTGGAACCGCCGGATGCGAAGATCGAGGCCCCGAGCATTCTCGAGAAACATGGCAAGTCGCCCGAGCAATATCCATCGTGGGACGAGTGACCCGGCCCTTGCCGAGGAGCAGGGATGCCGAGCGCACTCCTTAAGCGTAGTTTCCCCGAAAAGCTGAAGGGAAACTGAGTGAACGCATAGGATTGAAAGTCAACGTCTCCTGGTCGGAACCTGCCAGGTGGTGACGGACCCAACCGCCCCAACACAGGAGACGCATGATGACCGAAGCTAAACTCACCTGGACCATCTGGCAAGGCTTGCTGGGCGCCTTCGCCTGGGCGTTCACCCGTCGCGGCTTCCACCGCTTCGCCGAGTGGATCACCGCCCTGGCGCTGAACGTCGAGGAACACACCATCACCCAGTCGGTGCTGGCGCTGGATCAGCCCGCCGACTGGAAAGCCCTGGAAGCCTTCGCCGAGTACGGCTCCTGGCATGAACACCGCGTCACCCGAACTTTGACTCGCCTGATCGCGACTGCTCCGGGACAGACCTGGCACGGCTACGACGTCTCGGCCGTCGACGACACCAAGGTCCATCGCTCCAGCCCCCATGTTTGGGGGACCTGTACGTTCCACGAGTACACCGCCCGCTGCCCCAATCGGGCGACTACTGTTCGCGCCCACAATTGGGTGATCCTGGGCGATTCAGCGCTTTCTCTCGCAGTGGGCGAGAGATGAGGGAATTACCGAGGGAGACGTGGCATGAGCGAGGTGTAAGAACGTACTCAGCGGACATCGAGAGATGCTTCCGCAGCCCGTGCAGTTGCGACCGACGCCACCTGGCCACTTACAGCCAGCAGGGCGGCAGGAAGGGGAAGGGTCCGCGCGGAGGTGCGACGGTACGGTTTTTTGGGGAAACTACTGGATAATTCTAGCTGAATTCCCACCTCAGACTAGCATATTTATCTCGTTCGGGGATAATTGGCAATAAGGCTGCGTGGCACGATCCTCAAGGGGCCTCCCGACCTCGATCACGAATCGTCTTTCCTTGACTCTCCAGGACACGGAATCCATAGTAAGTAATTGGCAGCCGATGTGGAGGAATGGGCGGACGCGATACGTTCAGGTCCAAGTGCCTGAACGGCCCATGCGGGTTCAACTGCCGTCCTCCGCAGTCGAGGCCAGCGCTTCGCGTACCGAGACCGCTTTGTTAGCGTGGTGCCGTGGCAGGAAGGGGGAGATGCGACGTGGCGACAGTCACGACAGAGCAACGAAAGCTGCTCCAACAAAGTAGTGGCGAGGTCCTGCGTCTGAACGATCCGAACACCGACGAGCAATACGTGCTCATGCGTGCAAGCGTCTACGAGCAACTTCGGTCGAGGCTCGCGGACCTCGACCCCCGGGAACTCTATCCCGCCCTGGATCGGGCTTTGCAAGGCGAAGGCTGGGATGACCCCCAGATGGACGAGTACAATCGCTATGCTTAACCGTGGCCAGATCGTGGTGGTTGATTTCGCCATCGCCGGGATGCCCAGAAAGGTCCGCCCCGTCCTGGTGATCCAGTCGGATCAGTATAACCAGAAGATGACCAACACGATCGTTGCCATGATCACCGCCAACTTGGCCCGCGCCGGTGAGCCTGCGCACCTGCTCATCGATCTTTCTACCCCTGAGGGGAAGTTGTCAGGCTTGCTGCATTCTTGGGTGGTGAACTGCAACGCTTTGACGACCGTCCGGCAAGACGAAGCGCTGCGTGTACTGGGTTCACTTGCCGACAGCGCCATGCATCAGATCGACCAATGCCTGAAAACGGCTCTCGCAATTTCGTGACGTCTCTCGACCTCCCATCGGTCAGCAGAGGGTAAGAAGGACCACCCGCTGATGAAGCTACCGATTTTGATCTTTGATTTCGGCAACGTCGTTGGATTCTTTGATTACTCCGTGATGTTCGAGCGGTTCGGCAGGCGATTGGGTAGAAGCGGCGAGGAGCTGGCGGCCCTGATGCTCGAGCGCGGAGGCGCTGAGCTGGGTCGGGAATTCGAGCGCGGGGCGCTCAAGGCCGAGGAATTTGCCAGACAGGTGATGGAACTGGCCGGCCTGAAGATGAACTTCGAGGAGTTCAAGGTCGACTGGGCGGACATCTTCACCTTGAACGAATCCGTCGCGCGGCTGATCGAGGTGCTCAAGGGGCAAGGCTACACCCTGATGCTGGGCTCCAACACCAACGTTTTGCACGCCAACTTCTACCGCCGCAAGTTCCAGGAGACGATCGACCATTTCGATCACCTGGTCTTCTCGTACGAGATCGGCCAGATCAAGCCCGACATGTCCTTCTTCGCGGCCTGCACGGAACTCGCGAAGGCTCCCGCCGGATCGTGCATCTTCATCGACGACGCCGAGGCCAACGTCGCGGGGGCGCGGACCGCGGGCTTGCAGGGCGTGCTCTATCGCGACACGCCAGGGTTGATCGCCGACCTACGCCGCCTCGGGGTCGAGGTCCCCGACATCCAGCTTTGATTCCTGCCCGCGCCTGGCCAGGTCGAGGAAGCGAAGCGAGCCGTCCTGCGCGATCAGACCCAGCCATGCTCCGGCATGGAAGGCCCAGATAAGGAAGCCGTCCGCCGGATCGAACACGAGCCGATGCAGGGCGCGCTCCACCTTCGTCCCCCTGCGCATCGCGTAGACCTCCGAGGGAAGCTGGAAGAGCGTGTGGATTTGCAAGCTCGTGCAACCGCGGAGGGCGTACTCGACGGCGATTCGTCCCGAGCTGATGTCTCCGGTGCCGCTTACTTCCAGGGGCTCCGGGCCAATCTCCCCGCGCTTCTGACTGGCTCGAAGCCGGGACAGCAGGCGAAGGTTGCGATCGCTCAGGTCGGGTCCGCCGTAGGCGACACCCCGGACGCCCTCGAACTCCCGCGTCGGGTCGAACAGCCGGTTGGCATAAACCAGGAAATCGGGCCGGCATGCTTCGTGGACCGCGGCCAGCATGGCAAGCTGGAAGTCGTCGTCGTCGAGGGTGTTGAAGAGCTTGAGTCCCACGCGAACCTGGCCAGGGGCGGCGTCGCGGATCAAGTCGGGAACCCTGCGCAGCCAGTCCAGGACGATCGGCCGCTGGGCCGCCAGGTCCGAGCCGGCCAACGTGGGTGAGAAATCCTTCTCCAGGACCATCGGCGTGCATCCTCCGCCATCAGTCCAGGCCTGGAGCAATGCCTGTGTGGTCGCGTTGTACTCGTCAACTCGCCAAGCGGTCTCGCCCTCGCCGGGGAGGTGGTACTTCACCGACGGAATCACGGGCATCCGCCGCGCCCGGCCGAGGGCGACGCCTTGGCGGACGAGCTCCTGGTAGTCGGCAAACGACTGCCACCAACCCCTGCCGCGCCAGGTGATGGTCCAGCCTGCCGCGCCGGTGGTCGGGCTGGTGATGGGCTCAGCGATCATCCGCGATTCCTTGATCGCCCAGGCCGCCATCGATTGCCGGCCCGAGGCATCCTGAGCGATCACCGTCTTGAGGACCGCGAAGCCCAGGCCATCGTCCGCGGCCTCCTCAAGCTGGGCGAGGTTGAGCGTGAGCTGACCGGACGCCTTGCCCCAGGGGTTGCGCAGGGCGATTCCGGCGTAAGAGGCCGTCATGTCCAGCTTGTAGGCATCGCGGAGATAGGCATCGAGATTCCGGGGAAGTCCCTCGCGCGCGAAACGATGATGATCCGCTTCGACCTGACGTCGGAGGGTCGGAGCGACGCTGGGAAGACTGGGCAGAAGCCGAGGCCGGACGGCGGTCATGACCGGGAGCCCTCGCCTTCGGTTGTTGCGCGGCCAAGGCGTTTCAGGAACGCGCCCAGCGACTCGAACTCGGCGGCATCCAGCCGGGGCCCCCAGGGATCGTGGGCCGCGTCGCGGGGCAAGACGCCCTGATGCACGAGACACCAGAGCATGCGCTGGATGTAGCCTTCCATCGGCGGCCGGAAGGTCTGCCGAGCCAGCTCGTCGACCGCGCGGTTGAGGCGGAGGAAGCGATCGGCCTCGCCAGCGAGAAAACTTCGGAGCAAGTCGGCCTGAAGCGCGGTGCAAGCGGCCCCCATGCCGATGAGAGCCGCTTGCGCACCACACATCAGGCTGTAGCCGAGAAACCGATCCTCGCCAGTGATCAGAACCTTGTCAGCGGCACGAGTCGTCAACAGATTGGCGATTTCTTGAAAGGTCATCACGCTGTCCAGTGTGGCAATCTTGATTCCCAGCACATGTGGTTGAGTCAGCAGCGTGACGAGAACCTCGTCCGTGTAGCGCAGGCCGCCTGCTGCTTCGTACAGGTAGAAGAGGATCAAGGGGAGACCGGCCTCGGCGACGGCGGCGTGGTAGTCGAGGATCAGTTGGTCGCGATCGGGTCGGTCGCGGAATGCCGACGGGGGATGAACGAGCACGGCGTCGGCACCCAGCCCGCGCGCGTGGTGGGCCATGCCGCGAGCGGCGTGCATCACCTGGCCGGGATCAGCCAGCTTGGACGGGGCCCCAGCGGCCGCGACAACCAGGCGGGGCGGGGCGATGAGCGATCGCCACTTCAGCAGCACGCCGTCCCGGACCTCTTCGGTCAGGTGGAGTCCTCGGCCGGTATGGGCCCACACGGCGACTCCGGCGACCGGTTGCGCGGCCATCCAGCGGGCGTACCGCTCTTGCGCCTCGCGATCCAACATTCCCCGGGCGTCAAAGGGGACCGGGACGGCGGGGATCAGGGCACCTTGAAGTTGACGGGATTGGATCATCGTTCGCCTCTCGCACCTTGGCTGTCACGGCGCGCAAATTCCACCTTGCCACATGATTACTGGAAATCAAGCGACCACCGCGAGGAAGCAGACCCCCAGCGGCAAAAACCGTCGCGGCGGCGTCCTCTGGTTTGACTTCTTCAATCCAGAGGACAGACTCGTACTGACTCGATGTCCCGCGTCGCGCGGGCCCACGGAATTCGCTTGTTCAGCCCACCCCGTTTTCACTTCCCACGAATTTCCTAAAAAAGGGCCTTGACGAACGGAGTCTCATCGGTAATGATTGACTGGGTGCATGGAGCCAAACATACACACAATGGTAACTTGACGGGAGGAAGAGCGACGGACCGCGGTTGGGCC
>JBMFUH010000264.1:0-8114 GCA_049966735.1 Isosphaeraceae bacterium | reverse complement strand
GCCACCGCACAGCTCAATCACCTGGTGGCTTCGCTCTTCGCCCAGGGCGTTCCGATCGATCCAACCTACCTCTTCGCGCGGCGGAGGCCCGAGCGCGTCGACCTCGATGCGACCACGACGACGACGCACCAGCCGATGTCCCATCTCGAGATCGGTTTCCCGGAACTGAAGCTCTCCGAGGCCGTCATTGCGCAGCTTCGCCAGCGCCACCAGCCGACGGCAAAGAGTGAACATGCCTTCCCGGCCGCGTGGATTGATGCCGCCTCGGAAGCTGGCCGAGCAGCTCCGACCAGCTCCACCGCTGGAAATGGAGCAGCCGACCTCGACGGCCACGCGACGCTTTTCAGTCAGTGGCTTTCTGACCGCGAATCGGTTCGGCCAGATTCGGACGTCGTCCCGGCCCACGTTGCCGCAGCCGACGCCCTGGAACAGGACCAGGCCATGCTGGATTTCCTGGAAACGAAGAATGGCTTCCTCACGACTCAGCGCGAGGTCATGGAAGCCTACCTGCGCGGCACGGCAGGGCCGACGCTCGAAACAACCCTCAGCGAAGGCGAGCCGGATCACGGAGCAAGCACGTCGCGCACCGGTCCGCAGCCCGGCCCCTGGGTCGGCGTCGTCAAGGAATGGGAAGCGGGGCAGCGGATCGTGACCACGTTGAGTCTCGACCCTTCGGGTAATCCCGTGGCCGAGAACCACACACTCGGGGGCCGGCGCGTCTCGGCGCTGGCGCCGGAGCGGAAGGGGCTGCCGGTTGTGCCGTTCACCGTCATGGCCGAGATGGTCGCCCAGGTCGGCGCAATGATCGCACCGCCCGGCCTCGTCCTGGACTGCCTGCGCGACGTCCACGCGCATCGCTGGGTTCAGTTCGAGACCAATGCCCGGCTGGAACTGCGCGGAGCGCGCGACGCGACGGACCCGCGCCGCGTCCGGGTCACCCTGCATCATTACCGGGAACGAGCCGCATCCGTCGCGACGGAAGGCCGGCTCGTCTACGAAGGGACTGCCTGCTTCACCGACAGGCCGGCCGAGCCGATCGCGTCCACGCCTCTGGTGCTCGATCAGCCTCGCCCAAGCAAGTTAACGGCCGAGCAACTGTACGATGAGCAATGGCTCTTCCACGGACCGCCGATGCAGGCGCTCACCGAGGTGGGCCCGGTCAGCCCGGACGGCCTCTCGGGGACGATCGCGGTGCTGCCCCTGGGCGAATTGCTTCGCCCCGGCCAGCCGTCAACGTTCCATACCAACCCGATCGTCCTGGATACGTTCACGCATTTGCTCGGTTGCTGGGGCCTCGATTGCCTGAGCCAGGGTGATGTGATCTTTCCCTTGCGGATGGGCCGGTTGGCGCTTTTCGGCGATGCGCCTCCGGTCGGAACGCCGATCGCGTGTCGGATCCAGGTCGTTGAAATCGAGCGGCGGTTCGTCAGGGTGGATGCCGAGCTGGTCCGTCCCGACGGCCTTGTCTGGATGCAAATCCGCGACTGGCAAGACTGGCGGTTTTACTGGCCCGCCCGGTATCGCGACGTCTTTCGTGCGCCGGACACCATTTTCGTCGGCGAGGAACTGCCGCTGCGCAACATCAATGCGCGTGATGCCGTCGCGATCTGGCTCGCGCCGCCGGCCGACATGGGCCGTCCCGTCTGGAGAGACGTGCTGGAGCAGATCCAGCTCACGCCGGAGGAGCGCGCCGAGCTAACCAGGCCGGTCGTGTCCGAACTTGGCCGCAAGCACCGGCTCTGGGGACGCATCGCGGCCAAGGAGGCGGTGCGGCGGCTCTGGCTTGCCGAGGGACAACCGCCTCGATACCCGGCCGATCTGGCGATCGCCAACGACCCATCCGGACGGCCCCGGTTCCGCGACCTGGCCCAACCTCACGCGGCCGACTTGCCCGCCGTGTCGATTGCCCATGCGGAGGGAATCGTCGTGGCACTGGCGGCGCACGATCCGCAAAGCCATCCGGGAATCGATATCGAGAGCATTCGCGAGCATGATCAGAAGTCGAACGGGTTCGCGCTTTCACCCGGCGAGAATGAATTGCTCCGCTCGTGCACGGGGCCGCAACGTCAGGAACACTCCGCGCGCCTGCGCGCGGCCAGGCAAGCGGCGGCCAAGGCAAGCGGGATGGGACCTCGTGCTCAGATCTCCGACATCGAGGTCATCGCCTTCGAGACCGACACGGCGGACGCGATCGTCACGGTGAGCAAGGCTCCGGCGTGGGCAGCATCGAATCCGATCGGCTGGACGATCCGCGTTCACACCGAGCGGCGTGGAGAGCACATCTGGGCATGGACCTTGGGGAAAAGGGTTGAGCAAAGATGAACCTAAGAGCGAGTGAGGCCGAGATCCTGGCTGACCTGCGGTACGTCTTGCGCGAGGCTCTGAGCGTCGACCCGATCACCCCGATCGAGCCCGAGACGCGGTTCTTCGCCGATTTAGGACTGGCGTCGATCGACGCCGTCGTGCTTGGCGAGGCCATCCAGCGCCGGCTCCAGCGCTGCTTGCCGTTCGATCAGCTCTTGGCGGAACTCGGCCAGCGGGATGAGCGCGACCTCGCGATCGGCGAGCTGATCGCATTCCTCCAGCGCCACATTTGAAAGTATTCTGGAACCGGTTCCTGTTTGACGGGTAAACACATGCCTCGTGTCACGGCAAACGGCCTCACTTTCCACGTGCAGCAAGCGGGCTCCGGGCCCGACGTGGTCTTAATCCATGGGCTGACGGGGGACCTGTCGATCTGGTTCCTCGCCCGGGCCGTGGGGGCGCTGGCGGCAAGCCATCGCGTGACAGTCTACGACCTGCGTGGCCACGGCTACTCGGATGCTCCGGCCGAAGGATACACGTCGGGCGATCATGCCCGCGACCTCATCGCCCTGCTCGACGTTCTGGGCATCGACCGGGCCAGCCTGGTCGGGCATTCTTTCGGGGCCGTGATCGCGATGCACGCGGCCGTCCTCACGCCTCACCGAATCGAGGCGCTGGTCCTCTCCGATCCTTACTTTCCAGCCTTGCGACATCTGGAAGATGTCAGCCGGTGGGGCCACTGGCAGAACTTCCGGCGGGAAGCAGCCGAGGCGGGAGTCCAGCTCTCGTCGGACACCTGGTACGACCTGACGACGTTCTTCGACCAGGTCTTGCAACTGGACGATGAGCGGCTTTTGAAGTTTCGCCAGGCCGTGGGGCTGCCCGCGCTGAAGCGAGTGTTACGGCTCGCCCGGACGACCTGCGGGCATGATTCGAAGCTGGCCGGGGGGCTTTCCGCCGCACTCATCGAGAGCGTGGCCCATCCCTGCCTGGCGGTTTATGGAGAGAACTCGCCGTTTCTCACCACGGCCGATTACCTGATCGAACGGATGCCGAACTGCGTGGGGAAACGGATCAAGGACGCGCAGCATCGCGCCCCCGAGGAAAACCCGGAGGGCTTCGTCGCCGCGGTCCGCGAGTTTCTCGAATCACTTCAACCTGCTCTCAAAACCGAGGCGTGCTCATGAGCGAAGACTCCCATGTACTGATCACGGGCGCGGCCAACGGCATCGGCCGCGCGACCGCGCTGGAGCTGGCGCGCAAGGGCGTACGGATCGGCCTCATCGATATCGACTCGTCTGGACTCGAAACTCTGGAAGCGGAGCTGCGCACGATCGGAGCCAGGTATGCCAGCGCGGTGGCTGACGTCTCCCAGCGGAGGCTCCTGCGCCAGGCGGTCAAGGAAATCGAATCGTCGCTCGGTCCCGTCGACGTGCTTCTGGCGTGCGCTGGGTTCGGTACGCTCACCCTCGTGCCCGACCTCGCCCTCGACACGCTCCGGCGCACCTTCGAGGTCAACCTCTTCGGCGTCGCCGAGTCAATCGAGGCCGTCCTGCCCAGCATGCTGGCACGTGGAAAAGGTCACCTGGTCGGCGTGGCGAGCCTCGCCGGCTATCGCGGATTTCCCTGGATGATCTCCTATTCGGCTTCCAAGGCCGCGCTCATCGCCTACCTCGAGGCCCTACGCCCCGGCCTGGCCCGCCGGGGGATCACCGTGACCACGGTCTGCCCGGGGTTCGTCAGAACGGCCATGAGCACAAACGTGCCGTATAAGCGAAAGATGAAGATGCTCGAGCCGGAAGAGGCGGCGCGGCACCTCGCGCGGGCCGTCCTGCGCCGTCCTCGCAACTGCGTCTTTCCCTGGAATTCGCGGATGGGTCTGATCATTCTCAGATACATGCCTGACCGTCTCTTTGACTGGTGCATGCGTCGGGCAGGGCCCGAGGCCCTGGCCGTGGAATTCTGACCGCCGGACGAACAGGCACGAGGTGATCATGTCGTCAACCCTGACGGATGCCGCGATTCCAACGCTCGGCGAGCTGGCGTGGTGCATCGCTTGCAAGACGCCGCTCTCGGGCCGCGCCTCTTGCCCGAGCTGTGATCGACCTTATCCCAGCCACGACGACATCCTTGAGGCGTGTGATCCTCCCCGCGGACGCAACCGCATCGTCGCCGCGTTTTACGATGGTCCCGGCTGGGCCCGGTTCCGCAAGTGGGAACGCATGTTCTTGACCCTGCAAGGCGGCGCCAGGCGAGCGAGGATTTCGATTCTCCGCCATCTCACGGCCCTCGGCCGCCCCGGAGCGCGGGTGCTGGAAGTTGGCATCGGCGATGGAGAAAACCTGAGGTTCCTGCCCGATTCCTGGTCGGTCCACGGCGTTGATATCTCCCGCGCACAACTGTTCGCGTGCGCTCGCCGCGATCCCCGGATGAAGGGAAGGCTGGCCCTGGCCGAGGCTGAGTGCCTGCCGTTCCCGGACGGCACGTTCGACGCCTGCTTCTCGATTGGCGGCTTCACCTATTACGCCGATCATGCCGCGGCGCTCCGCGAGATGCGCAGGGTCACGCGCGACGACGGCCCGGTCGTCGTGGCGGACGAAACTCCCGGCATGCATCGCGCGGGAATCGGCCACCTGCTCGGCCGGCCGGCCATCGACAGGTTCTGGCTGGGTCTGCTCGGCCTCGATCGCGACTTCATCGACATGGTTTTCGAGTACAACGTGGATCTGCCGGCATTGACGCGAAACGTCTGGCCAGAGGCAACGCGTCTGCCGATCTGGAACCGCCTGGGTTACTGTCTGGTCCATCCGCCGCTGCGTCCGTCTTGACATCGAAAGTGATCTCGTTTCATGAGGGAAACGACATGAGCACCCTTCACGAAGAGCAGACCGCGGCGGCTCCGTGGTCGGACCATCTCGATCTGCTGCGCTGCCCGTCTTGCTCCGGTGAGCTGGCCGCCGAAGCGTCAAGCTTGAACTGTGCCGGCTGCGGCAAGGTCTGTCCCATCCGCGACGGAATACTGATTGTGAAGGAGCAGGCCGACGACAACAATCGCGTGGCCCAGGAGTTTTACGATAGCCCCCTCTGGCCCAAGTTTCGGTTCTGGGAGAAGTTCACCTGGTTCTGCAACGGTGGCGAGCGCCGGGCCCGCAACCAGGTGCTCAAACATTTGCCTCAGCAATCGGGTCTGAAACTGCTCGACGTGGCCGTGGGCGATGGCGTGTACCTGCCCTGGATGCCCGCCGACTGGCAGATCGTGGGCATTGACGTCTCGTGGCCGCAACTCCAGGCCTGCCGTGACCGCACGGCCGGACCCTCCGCCCGCTTGATCCAGGGTGAAGCCGAGTCGCTCCCTTTCGTTGACGCTCAATTCGATGCCGTGCTGAGTATCGGTGCGTTCAATTACTTCAACGATCCGGAAGGGTCGCTACGGGAAATGATCCGCGTCTCTCGTCCGGGCGCGACGATCGTCATCTCCGACGAGATGCCCAACTTGACCGATCGCATGCTGGGGCACAAACTGGGGATGCCGGCCATCGACCGCTGGATCGTATCTCGGCTCATGAACCTGGGCGACCGCTTCACCGACATGGTCGAACGGTATCGTCAGCTCGATATCCGGTCGATCGCCCAGCGCGTGTTGCCGGACGTGCAATACCACGAAGTCTGGCGCGGACTCGGCTACGTGCTCGTCGGCAAAGTGCCTGGCTGATCGGCCCGGCGATCGGTTTGAAGCATCTTCCTTGGGTTCCTCCTCGATGCGGTTTGTCACGCTGATCTTCCGTAACCTGCTCAGGCGACGCACGCGGACGATTCTCACGGTCATCGGTCTGGCCGTGGCGATCGCCGCCGTGCTTGACTTGGTCGGCATCGCCTGGAACTTCGAGCGTTCGTTCATGACCGTGTTCGTCGGCAAGGGCATTGACCTGGTGGTCGTCCGGGGCGGCATCAGCAACCAGCTCTCCAGTACGCTCGATCAGAAACTGGGCGATCGGCTCCGATCGATAAAAGGGGTGTCACAGGTTGCGGCATCCTTGATGGACACGGTGGGCTTCGAGAGCGCCAATATCGCGAGCGCCTTGATCAACGGCTGGGAAAGCGGCAGCCTGCTCTTTCGCGGCTCGCGCATCCTTGAAGGACGGGTGTTCCAACCCGGTGAAGGAAACGTCGCACTTCTGGGACGCGTGCTCGCGCTCAACCTGGGCAAGCAGGTGGGCGACGAGCTGGACGTCGCTGGGGAGACGTTCCGCGTAATCGGCATTTACGAGAGCGACAGCTTGTTTGAAAGCGGCGCCTTGACCGTGCCGCTGGCCACGCTCCAAAGAATGATGGGCCGACAGGGCCAGGTGACCGGCTTCGTGATTCAGGCCCAACCGTCCGACCAGGCTTCGATCGCCGATCTGCGGAAGCGGATCGAGGCGGAATGTCCAGGCGTGGCCGCCACTCCGGCCCGGGACCACGTCCAGCAAGACGTGCAGATTCGCCTGGCCAAGGTGATGGCCTGGGCCACGACCATGCTCGCGCTACTCCTTGGATCGATCGGCATGCTCAACACCATGATCATGGCCGTCTTCGAGCGAACCCAGGAGATCGGCGTGCTCCGCGCGATCGGCTGGCGGCGCACTCGCATCCTCCGTCTGCTGCTTGGCGAGTCGATCTGCCTCGGCCTGATTGGAGCGGCGGCCGGAATGGTGCTGGCCGTGATCGGCCTGCGAGCCCTGCTCCTGGCGCCCACGGCCCGGGGATTCATCGAACCCAACCTGCCGCCGCCGGTGCTCGTCCTGGGGCTCATTCTGGGTCTGCTACTCAGCCTGCTGGGTGGCATCTATCCGGCCTTCCGCGCCGCGTCACTCGACCCCAGCGAGGCCATGCGACATGACTGACGGCACAACGAACCCAGCGCCGCTGCTTCGAACCGATCGCTTGGGCAAGACGTATCCCGACGGTCAGGTTCAAGCCCTGCGCGGGGTCTCCCTGGAACTGGCCGAGCATGAGTTCGTCGCCATCGTCGGTCCCAGCGGCTGCGGCAAGAGCACGCTCTTGAACCTCCTGGGAGGATTGGACACGCCCAGCGAAGGCGACATCTTCTTCCGGGGCAAACCGCTTTCCCGGATCAATCGTGATCGTTACCGTGCTCGCGAGATCGGCTTCGTGTTTCAGTCCTTTCATCTCCTGTCCACACTTTCCGCGCTCGAGAACGTGCAGGTTCCCATGTTCGAGACTTCCTGGAGCCGCAGGGCACGAGCCGATCGCGCGGGGCGACTGATCGAGCAGGTTGGTCTAGCACACCGACGCGACCACCGTCCCAGAAGTCTGTCGGTAGGCGAGCGGCAACGCGTGGCGATCGCCCGGGCGCTGGCGAATGAACCGTCGTTGCTCCTGGCCGACGAGCCCACCGGCAACCTCGACAGCCAGAGCCAGGGCGAGATTCTCCAGCTTTTGAACGATCTGCACCATCAGCATGGCCTGGCGCTCTTGCTCATCACCCACAGCAGCGAGGTCGCCGCCGCGGCCGACCGAGTCATTCGCCTGCGGGACGGCCACGTGGTCGAGAGCGGATCGCGTGAGCGGGAAATTCAAGACTAGCCCATATTAGCAAATCTTTTGCACTCAGGTTTTTCTGGTACCATAGTGCTATAATACGAAGAGGCTGTCGATCTTGTCGAAGACGACCACATCTTTCCAATACATTGATTGGAGTATGGCATGAAAGTCACGATCTGGGCATTGCTGCTCGCCCTCACGCTGACGCCCCGGGCCTTGGCCCAGGCCGGATCTGCGCATGGATTCGACAGCGACATGGGCGAGGG
>JBMFUH010000263.1:0-8125 GCA_049966735.1 Isosphaeraceae bacterium | reverse complement strand
TGCTACCGCATCCCGAGCTTGGTGAGGATCTGGTGGTACGCCGCGACTTCCAGGGGATGGAGGTCTTCGTCCGTCAACCCCTTGTCCTTGGCCTTGGTCAGGGCCCGCAGGGCAGCCTCCTTATTGCCGGCCTGGAGATGGGCTTGCGCCAGGTGGAAATACTTCGGGCCCGTCGGATCCTGGGCAACCGCCTCGCTGAAGTCCTTGATCGCGTTCTGACCGTCCCCGGACGCCAGATAGACGCTACCTCTTGTGTCGAGCAACTCGGCAATGGGTCCTCTCAGCGTGATCGCGCGATTGATCAGGTCAAGGGCCTCCTTCAGGTTCTCCTTTTGCAGTGTCATGAGCCAGGCCAGGTTATTGAGGGCGATCTCGTTTCTTCCCCCCTGAGCGATGCCCCGGCGGTACATCTCTTCCGCGTTCTGATAAAGACCCTGGAGCTCTCGGAGGTTGCCCAGAGCAACGTTCAAATTGGACGATTGGGCATTCGTCTTCAGTGCGTTCTCGAACAGAACGGCCACCCGGTTCAGCTCTGTCCGATCGTGCTTCGCCGCTGGTGCCGCGAACAGTTTGAGAGCGCTCCCGGCCAGCACGTCGGGATTGCGGAAGTTCTTCCAGAGTCCCTCGCAGAGGTCGACCCCTTCCTTCGCCTTGCCAACGCGTCCCAGGTACTCGATCAGTGCCAGGTGGTACTCGATCGTCGTGGACCGGCTGACCAGTTTCCGGAGAAGCTCTTCCGCCAGATCGGTTTGTTCCAGAGTCTCGGCCAGCATGGCGAGTTTCCACAGCACCTGGTCGGTCGCATCGGATTTGTTGGCTTCGCTCGCGATCAGCTTGCGGGCCTCGTCAACCTGGTTGAGAGCCTTGTGAATTCGGGCTTGAAGTTCGACCAGGATCAGCGGGGCCGGTCGCAGTTTCTCGAGCTTCTCGAGCAGCGTTTGGGCTTCGGCGAGGTCTTGCTGATCGTGATCCGTCCGGTGCTGCCGCAGGAGCTCGGAAATGAATTGCGCGAAGTATTCCGGCAAGGCGTTGGCAACTGTGGTATCCTGCGAGCCCTCCGACTGAGCCAGGAGTGCCCGGTACTGATCACGGGCCTTGGGCCAATCACCGTCTTTACGATAGAGCTTGGCCAGCGCGAAGCGATCCTGGGGGGTTTCCAGGTTTTCGGCCACCAGCTTCTCCAGGACCTCGCGAGCTTTCTTGTGATAGTCACTGGTGCGCTGCGCCTCATAGACTTCGGCGAGGACTCTCAGATCCACGGCCGGCACGGTGGGACTTCCGGGCTTCCCCAGGGCCCCCGCGGCCTGGGCGATCGGCTCGACCAAGGCAAGAGCCCGGACGACTTGCTGATAGTCGCTGCTCGCGCGGATCAACACCTCCGCGAGGACGCGTCTGGCCCAGCTCACCTCCTCCAAGGCCTGGGTACCTGCCGCGCGGGGCTTCTCGAGCATCGCCAAGAGCGCGGTCTCTGCTTCCTTGACTTTGCCAGCGCCGACGAGGAACTCGATATAGCGTCGATGGACCCCTGAATCCTCGGGGTGCGCATTCTGAGCGATCTTGAACCATTCCTCGGCCTTGCCATACCAGTTCTTCGATTTCTCGGGGTTGTTGCCGACTCTCTGGTAGGCCGCGCCCAGGTCCTGACAGCAGATGGCCAGCCCCATGGGGGAGATGCTCTTGAGTGCCGGTTCGGCGTCGCCGATCGATTCCTCGGCCTTCTGGAACTGTCTTCTCTGGCCGAGGAACTGGACGAGAAGCCGCCACCGGTTGAAATCGCCGGGGACCACTCTCACGGCGTCGCGCAGCTCGATCTCCGCATCTTCGGGGCGGCCTTGAGCCAGCAAGATCTGCACGAGCTGGAGCCGCTTCAAGAAGTCTTTGGGATCGGCGACGACCCGCTGCCGCGCCAGGTCCTGCGCCAGGTTGAAATCACGCGACTGCAAGAGGTGTGAGAGGGCCTGCTCCTGGAGAACGAGGCTTGCCATGGTTCCGAGTTGATTCCAGAGCTGGACGATCTCGCTTAAGTGTCCCGAGCTGTAGAGCAGATCCGTCACGCGACGAATGATTTCCAGCTCGCGCTGCCCCAGTTGAAAGGCGCGCAGGTAGTGTTCGGCGGCGTTGTACTGGCTCTCCTTGCGGACGTCGTCGGAGGCCCCGGGCCGAGCCGCTTTCAACTCGTCGATCTGGGCCAGGAGCAGGAAGATCTGGGGAAAGTCCTTGCGGTGGGAGGCCAGCTCATCGATCAGACGCCTGGCCGAGTCGCAGAGTTGCTCTTGCTCGGCGGCGTCGCTGCATTTGGCGGCTTTCCAGATTTCGTAGCGGGCCTGGTAGTAGCGGCCGTTCGGCCCCCCCGCCGCCTCCATCTCCTTGATCTTGCCGATCTGCCGCGTGATGTCGGCCTCATTCTCGGCTTGAAAGGCCAGATCGATCAGCATCACCTGGGGTCTGAGGTCCGTGGGATCAAGCTTGGCGACCTTGAGCCAGAGGGTTCTGGCCTGGGCATAATCCTTGAGCCGAGTGAAGGCCCCGGCCAGCTCCTCGAGCAGCCGGCGCCGGTCGTCCGCAGGGGCCGACGAGGCATTTGCAGCCAGGGCGGCGAGGGCAACCGAGCAGTTTGGCCCCCCCTTGGCGATGAGAAGCCTGATTCGCTGGATCTGGACGTCGACCGGGTTGACCGATCTGGGAGCCTGATCCAGCAGTTTCTCGGCTTCCTCAAGCCGTTGCTGCCGTCTGAGCAGAAGTTCCGAGGTGAGCCAGAGTTCGCCGCTCTGGGGATCTTGGTTGCGCGCCTCGTCCACCAATCTCTGGGCCTCGGCCGGCTTGCCCTGGGCCAGGAGCAGATCGGCACGCAAGATGACATGCTCGCTGGAACGAGGTGATTGGCTTTTCGCGATGTTGATCAATGATTCGACTTCCGACCAGTCTCGCTCATGGGGCAATCGCCGCTGGTTCTTAGCGATCAGAAGGCTGACCAGATAGCCCCTGAGCCCGGGAACCTGGCCGACCAACTTGCGATACTCGTCGATCGCCTGGTCAATCTCCCCCCGGGCGAGCATCGCTTGCGCCTCCGCGATCCGCGCCTGGAGGCTTTGCGAGTCGGCATCAAAGGCGCGCCGGCGGGCGTCGTCGCGCCGTTGCAGGTCGCCCAGATGTTCGTAGCAATCGGCCAGCAGTTTATTGACGCGAATCTTCCAGTAGGCGCTGGACTCCGCCAGGGGCAGAAGCTCATCCAGGGTCTGGCGGGCATTCTTCCAGTTTCTCAAGATCATCTGTCGACGTGCTTCCAGCAACTGGAGAAAGAAGGCTGGATGATTCAGCCGCTTCAACTGCTCGACCTCCACCAGCATTTCGGCCGCCGCCCCCGTGTCGGCCAGGAATTCGGCGAGTTGCCAGTGCAGGATCGCTTCGTCGGGCAGGAGTTGGAGACTGCGGTGGAGGCTCTCGATCGCCTTGTCGATTGAGCCGCTCTGAGCCTCGAGCAGGGCCAAGCCAAGATGCAACTGAACTGATGACTCCCGCGGCACGGCTTGCAGGCCCGCCTCCAGAACCCTCCGCGCGTCCGCGGTCTTGTCGGCAGTCAGGTTGAGTTCGACAAGTTGCGTGTAGATCGAGGGGTCAGTCGGCTGTAGCTTGAGAGCACGCTCGAAGTCCTGCCTCGCGGCCTTGAGGTTCTCCTCCTTCCTGGCCGGGGACTGCTCACTCTTGGCAATTTGCAGACGATACTCCCCGCGCAGTAAAAAGGACTGATAATCATCGGCGGCGGCACTCACCATGGAATCGATCATCTGGTCCGCCTGATCCGGTCTCTTGAACTGTTTCCGGAGAAGATCGGCGGCCAAGAGGTGCGCTTGCAGTCGCTCTGACGCCTGATAGCTGATTGCTTTCTGATAGGAATCCAGGGCACGGCTGTAGTCGCCGTCGTGCTCCTGGCACTTGCCCAGCAAGAAGATCAGGTGACCGTCATCCGGCTGCTGGTGCAGGAGGGTCTCCAGAAGCTCACGCGGCGCGTTTTCCTTGCGGTCGTACATGCCTCTGGCGATCAGTTCCTCCGCGAGGAGACGCCGAATGTCGTCTCGGTCGGGGTGTGACGTCAGGATCCGTTCGTAAAGCGCGATGCCGTCGAGTTGCCGCGCGTGATTCTTCTTGTCCTTCAAGAGAATCTCCGCCAGTCGAGTCATCGCCTCCTCGTCATCGGGCACAATTCTCAGGTGCGCTTCCAGGTGCTCGGCCGCCTGCTCGAGCTCACCCACGTCAGTCTCCTTCGTCGCCCGAGCTTGCAGCGATGAATCCAGCCTCCTCAGTTGAGCGCGCTGGGCCTGAAAGATCAGAACGCTCGCCACCAGCACGACGACGAGCAAGATGATCAAGCGCTGGATGGTCTTCGACAGCATGAGGACCACGCCCTCAAAGAAGTGGATTGAATCCGCCCACGGAGCCTGGAAGGACTCGCGAGTCGGCTCGCCCGATTCCCTATCTTACCAGTGAATCAGTTTAACGCCTCGTTCGCACAATCATCAACCCGGCGTGATCTTCCGCTAGGGGCTTTGCTGCCCTTTTGCCACAACTTGCCCGTTCAGGTTGCCGCGAGCGGCCAGACTCCATCACCCTCGATTCCAACCAGGCGCGTCCTCCTCGGCAAACTCCTGGCACCGCGGCGGCGCCAGCCGGCAACTCGGCAATCGGCAATCCGGGCTCGGAAAGTTCGCGCTGCGTCATTTTCCCTGATCCACTACAATCCCCCGCGCCGTCACGGAAACGTGAATCAATTCGAAAAGGGGTTGTGAAGATCAACAAGACTTCGGGAGGCCGAGCCCACCACCACCAACCTCTTGCTCGTGGACCCTGCGCAAAAAAGGCGGGCTGGGCAAACTCGGGCGGATCGCATGGTCGCACGAGCTGACCGAATTGGTTAACATGAGAACTCTGGCATCGAGATTGCGAAATCTCGGTGTGCGCTGGCCAGAGCCGTGGACTGCCCGAGCGAAGCCTTCGCGGGAAGGTGGAGGAAAGGACCGTGGTCTGATGAAACTGCTCGTGCTTGGTCTGGATGGGGCGACCTGGGACATGCTGGACCCCCTGATCGCGGAGGGGGTGATGCCCAACCTCGCCCGGTTGCGGGAGCGAGGCGCTTCGGGGACGCTCGACTCGATCTTTCCCCCGCTCAGTCCGGTCGCCTGGACCGGCGTGATGACCGGCAAGAACTCGGGCAAGCACGGAATTTTCGAGTTTCTGGACAACGGCCGCGATCCGCTCAAGACACGGGTCAACTCCTCCAGGTCGATCCGCGCCGAGTTGATCTGGGAAATTGCCGCGCGTCGCGGCAAGAAAACCGTGGCCGGCGGTGTGCCCATGAGCTACCCCCCCCGGCCCGCGGCGGATTTTCCTGGTTTTTTCCTGGGCGACTTCCTGAGCCCCGAGGGTGCGGCCGATTTCAGCTCGGACCCAAGCCTTTTCGCCGAGCTCGAAGAGGTGGTCGGGCCGTACCGTCCCTGGTCGACGGCCGTCCACGACGGCGGCAATGAGGCCAACGTCCTCGACGACCTGACCGCCTTCCTCGACCAGCACCTCAAAACGGTCGAATTCCTGATGGACCGCTGCTCCTGGGACCTCTTGATCTTCGACCTGATGGCCACGGATCGGCTGGGACACGAGCTCTGGCACGTCTGGGACCCGACCCACAAAGCGGCTCACGGCCGCGAGCAGGAACTCAAGGCCCTGCGCTCCAGGTTCGTTGAGTTCTGGCGGATGTTGGACCGCGGCCTGGGGACCATCGAGCAGAAGCTGCCGGCCGACGCCTCGCTTTTGCTCATGAGCGACCACGGTTTCGGCCCGATCGAATGGTATGTCAATTTCAACGTCTGGTTGCTCGAACAGGGTTTCATTTCGCTCCAGGACAACTTCTACGTCAAGCAGAAGCACTGGTGCTATCGCCGGGGGATCACTCCCGAGTGGATCTACAACGTGATGAGCCGGCTGGGACTGGCGAATCACCGGGTCAGCCGCTTTCGAGGCAAGCAGGCAAGTCTGCTCGACCGTTTGGGCGAGTCGATTTTTCTCTCCCGGCGGCACATCGACTGGTCGCGTACCCGGGCTTTCTCCCAGGGGAATTTCGGCCAGATCTTCATCAATCGCCAGGGCCGACAGCCTCAGGGATGGGTTGAACCGGCCGATGTGCGCCCGCTCCTCCGCGACCTGAAGGCAGGGCTGCTGGAGATCAAAAATCCCGAAACGGGTGAGCCTCTAGTCGAGCGGGTTTACGAGGGAGAAGAGCTGTACCACGGCCCCCACGCCCACCTCGCCCCTGATCTGACCGTCGTCCTCAACGACTGGCGCTACCGCACCATCGGACTGCACGATTTCACCACCCACAAGGTCATCTCCCCGGCCTTCGGCCCCACCGGCGACCACCGCATGGAAGGCGTCCTGATCGCGTCGGGGCCCGCTTTCCGCCCCGGCGCCAGCCCCGTCAAGGCGACCTTGCTCGACATTGCTCCCACCGTGCTCCACCTCCTGGATGTCCCAGTGCCCGCCGACATGGACGGCCGGGTCCTCTCTGAGCTGCTCGATCCCCGCGTGAGTCCACTCTCGATGGCCCCGGCGCCAGTGGGCTCGGGCGGGTTCTTCTACCATCCCACGGGCTGCCGGGCGCAAGCGCTGGGCGACGGCGATGTCGCGGATCTCTCGGGAGTTCCGCTCGTTTCCTACAGCGAGGAGGAAGACGCCGCGATCCAGCAGCGACTCGCGGACCTCGGCTATCTTTGAACGTTATCCTTCGCCAAGGTCCAAATGAGACGCTGGTATTGGCCGCTCTTGCCCCTATCCCAGCCGTTCCCCTTGCAGCGGTTTACCCTGGTGTTGCACACAGACCGGCGTGTTGGAACCAGCCCAGGATGTCTTGAGGCGTCACTTGTCGAAGGACTTCTCCCAGCGCATCGTAAAGCCCGGCTCTCGTCCTGGCCTGGGCCCGTCGGAGCCCCTGTTTGACCTTCGAGATCATCTCCTCAATAGGGGTGTAGTCCGGACGATACGGCGGCAAGGGCAGAACCCGCGCGCCGGCCTTCTCAATCGCCGTCGCCACCTGGGCGCTCAAGTGAGGCTTGAGGTTGTCGAGGACCACCACCTCCCCTTCACGAAGTTCCGGCACCAGCACCTGTTCCACATACGTCTGGAACGCTGTCGTGTCGGTCGCCCCCGGGAATGCCAGGGGGGCGCGGACTCCGTCCACCCCCAACGCCGCGATCACGGTCACCGTGCCCCACGAGGCGGGCGTCGAGTCGACGACCCGCTCACCCCGGGGCGCGCGAGCGTAAGCGGGGGTCATCGTTGTCGAGGGCTTTGCAGGTCGAGCCCTGTTTTCGGTTTTCGGTGATTCCAAGGATCGTTATGGCCGGCCGGCGGAGGGTGCAGCCACTTTTCCCCCCTCTGTTCAATGATCACCTCGGCCACGATGGAAGGCTCTCCCTGCTCTTGGCGAGCTTCGCGCCTTGGCGAGAGGTCCCCATGGTGCCGACCTCGTGGCGTGACGTCGGGGCAGGAGCAGGAGTACGAGTAGGATTATGAGTTAGAAGGGATGGGAGGATTGGGAATTGGAAAATGCGTGGAATATCCGGGAATTAGGAATCATTTGCTAAAACATACCACAGACTCACAATAGAGTAATCCGTGGCTCTTTGGCAAATCGACCTCCGATTAAGGTTTTTTCAGGCGGCTCGGCGCCGGCGGGGGGGCCACTTCGGGGCATTGAGGTCCGCACGGCTGCGCGGATCGGGCGCGACTTCGCCGGCTGCGCCAGCTTCGCGGGTCGTGCCCAGATGGACGGGTGCATCGGCGATGATGCCTCAAGGGTAGGGAGTCGGGATAAGGAATCGGCGACTCCCCACTCCCGACTCCCCACTCCCGATTCTTGCAAGGACGTGTCAACAAGCCCGCCAGCGAGAGCAGGATCGACATGCCTTCCTGAAAGTTGATCGCCCAGCGATGCATGCAGGGGTCGACGAGGTTTCGAGGAGAGCACCGGGCCGGATCGGCATTTCTCGAGTGCGACCTGGACACACAGCAGCAATCGCGGCCGTGCGAGGTGGGTGTAAGACGCGGTTCGTTTTTTGGAGGCCTTACGCCACTTTCC
>JBMFUH010000262.1:0-8135 GCA_049966735.1 Isosphaeraceae bacterium | reverse complement strand
TCGATTTCCGGAGGCAGTAGGTTGGTTGAAAGCCCTCCCTTGCCCAGGCCCTGGATCCCCAGCCCGTACGCCACGGCGAACGAGGCCAGGTTGTCCTGAAATTGCGGCGCGGACTTCACCTCGTCGCCCACCAGCTTGGCGAACCCTTCGACCTTGTCGACCTCCTGATTGAGGTTTTGCTGGAGGAACTTCTGCAAGCCGGGCAGTTTGAACCCGTTGCCCATGCCGATGACCTTGCGGATCTTCGCCGTCCGGTTGATGCTCGAATAGAAGCCGATCGACCGGTTGACCTCGCTGGTGAAGTCGTTGAACACCCCCCGCATGGCCGTGAAGATCGCGCGGGGGTCGGGGGCCTTGGTGGCGTTGCGCTTGAGATGCTCGGCCTTGGCGAAGGTCAGCTTCAGCTCCTTCGTGAGCGCCCGCGTGAAGTGGTTGCCGCCGATCGGCACGTTGCGCTGCCAGATCCGGGTGCCGTCGGTGATGATCAGGTCGGTGTTGTCGGCGCCGATGTCGAGCACGACGACCGAGTCCTTGCCGCCGCCGTCCTTGAGCTGGTCGAAGCTGATGTAGTTGTAGAGCGCGATCGGACTCATCTGGACGATGTCGACCTCGATGCCGGCGACCGCGAGCGGCAGGATGGCGCGGGTGATCTGGTCGCGCTTCATGGCGAAGAGGCCCACCTCGGCCATGGTGAACTCTTCCTCGCTGACCTCTTCATCGCCGCCGATTTGCTGGTAAGCCCAGACGACCTCGTCGAGCGCGAAGGGAATCTGCTGCTTGGCCTCGAACTTGACGATGTCGGGGATGCGCTTCTTCTCGACCGGCGGCAGCTTGATGAACTTGACCAGCCCGGCCTGCCCCGGAACCGCGATCGCAACCTTGCTTCCCTTGACTTCGTTGCGGTCGGTGAAGGTGGCCAGCGCCTCGCGAACCAGTTCTTCGGGATCGGCGTCGGGCTGGCTCAAGATCTTGGGGTACTCGATGAAGTCGAAGGCCTCGGCCACCACCTCTTCCGGATTTTCCGGATTGGGGCCGGGGACCAGCTTCAGCGCCTTGACCGCGGCTTGGCCGATGTCGATCGCCCAGACGGCCTGGATCTTCGCCATGGAGGAAAGCTCCTGTCCGAGAGTGGAGTTATGGATGCGACCCGAGGCGCCGCGCTGGCAACGCTTCACCTGCCCGCGGATCGATCGTCAATTTCAGCGATGAAGTTGCGAGTTGCCAGTCGTCAGTCTCGAGTTGCCCAAGATCGTTCGGTCTTCGCTGGCAACTGGCAACTTTCGTTGTCGGTTACAGCGCGGCCATGCAGCCATGCGACAAGTGGCTCCCGGAGCCCAGAAGCTCGCTTGCACGGTTCTGGGGCAGCACTGTCTTTGATGTTGAGCACTCGGGAAAAGTTCCGGCTGGCGGACCAGTTTTCTGCTCTGAACCTTCCCACCCCCGGCGGCGGCGGACGGTATCGGGTCAGATCAGGCAACTCGATTCGTTCGGTGAATCTTAACACACGACCGCCAGGGCCGATGGGTCAGGATCGACAAACGCGTGCAGTGCATCATCTTGGGAGCGATCTGTCAACCAGTTACCGGCAGGGCCGCGAGTCTGAAATTCGTCGGTAACTTGGAGACCGGATGTCCCAACCTCGTCCTCCCCCGGTTTGGTATGATTTGGACAGGGGGGAGCAAATTGTTCCTTCGCGTTGCGTCCCCAAGGAGATGACCATGCCCGGCTTGACACTCGATGCCGCGTCCTCCGAACAGCTCCGGACCGTCAGGGAACCGGTCGAGCCTTTTCACGGTCTCCCCGGACGACCGGACGGTCCACGTCCTCTCCGCGTGGAGAACGGGCTCGCGTTGAAAGCATTCTCGCGAAGTGAGATCAGGGCCTGGTTCAGACCGAGGTAACAGGCACCCGGGGAACGCGGTTCGTTGGAGTCCCGGCTTCAGCCGGTCCCGTTCCGCCTGAAGGCGGGCCTCCAGCAACGGGTCAGGCCACGTGCCGGCGCTCGACTGCCTGGCCCGCCGACAGTGTGACCCAGAACAGCCTCAAGTTGAACCATGCCACTGCGGCTACCCCTTCCCCCGCGCTCACGGATTGGCCGTCGTCCGGCTCAGGTTCACGAGCTGATACCGGCTGGGAATGTGCGTGGAGTGGGGGTCGTTGTCGAAGGTCACCAGCAGGTGGATCGTCCGCGGGGTCGTCTGCTGGCCGGCCGGCTGGGGCAGGACGCAGAGACCTTCGGCCTTCATCGCCACCTCGAAGGTCCAGACGCGGTCGGCCTGGACGGGGGCTTCGCGGGAGGCCGAGATCCGCGTGTCGGGCACGAACCAGAGCGTGTTGCCATGGAAGACGTTGTGCTCGTCCTCGGTGGCCGTGACGGCCAGGAAGCCCTTCCAGGCGGGAAGATACTCCAGGCAGGTGAGCTGGCAGCGCACGCCTTCGCGCTCGCCGGCGTCAAAGGAAAACAGGTGATGAAGCGGCAGCTCGGCATCCGGAGCGGGGTCGCCCGTGATGTCGGCCGCGAAGGTCCGGACCAGGTCGTCCGGCTGGCGGAGGCCGAAGACAAGCTCCCGGCGCACCCGGCCATCCGGGCCGCCGTGTTCACGGAGTGCCAGGCCCTCGATCTTCCGCTGGCTGACCCCCTGGGCCGAGATGCCGTCTTGCTGGAGCGTCCGAACCAAGGGGCCGGCGATTCGCCAGCACGTCACCGAGTTCTCATCGATCGCGACCCCAGCGTCAGAGCCATTGGCTCCGGGCGCTGGCTTGAGCCGGAAGCGGATCAGCTTGGCGTGCTGCGAGCGTTCGTCGTCGGTCTTGCCGGAGTGGGAGCCGACAAGGTAGAAATTGCCCGCGGAGTCCTGGGCCATCCCTTCCCACTTCGAAGACTTGGGGGTTTCGGCGGGGAACTTGTCGCAGGTCAAAACCGGGCCAACCTGTCGTCCGGTCGCCGTCTCGATCACCCGCAGCGGCACTTTCTTGTCGTGAGCGACCAGGAGCAGGCGACCGTTGCCGATCGGCTGAACGCCGGATGCTTCCACGACGTTGTCCAGGCGAAACTCCGTGCTTCCCTGACCCGCCGCCTCGTGAAACGGCGCGGGGAAAGTGACAGGCCGGACGGTGAAATCGTCCGCTCGAACTTCCCAGCCGGCAGCCAGCAAAGCCGCCGAAAACAGAGCCCGCCGCGCGAGTAGTTTCCTTGAACACAGCATCAGATATTGCCTCTTAACGGAATCAGGGTTGTGGGTTCACTATCATCATTCAAGAGCGCCAATCCAGTCCGCTTCAGGTTGTTCGTACAATGGACGCCCTGCCTGATGAGCGGATTGGACGGCCGGAAGCAAGAGGGCGGTCAAAACAGGGCTGGCCGCGATGACGAGGAGACGGAGAATCACGTGCGGCAGGGGAAGCATCATGACAGACTGATGTGTGCCGCTGATGAGCGAGCCGAGAAGAAATCGTGAAGTTGACGGCGAATACGCCGTGGGTCATCTTGCGGATAGAATAGAATGAAAGCCGATGAACACCGGGGAGCCGCTGCCCCGATCCTACGAGCCCGGACTGACGGCCCACACAGGCTCGCCACTCGCCACCAGCCACTCCACACTCCCCACTCGCCACTGCCCGCTACCGGCTCTCGATGGCGACCCGGAGCTCCGGCGTGAGCGCGGCCGGCGGCGCCCGGTAGTGCAACGCGTCTCCTCGCGCCGAGAGCCGGACTCCCAGGCTGTCCAGGGTTGAGAGCAGGTCGGAGAGCGTCATGTGGGGCTCCTCGGTGGCACTTCTCGCAGTTGCTCGCACTTGCTTTTCCCCGATCCGCGACACTCAAGTTCCTGTGAATAGACCAGTTGCGGCATTGCTCGCGCTTCTCGCAGTTTTTTCTCCTCTGTTGAGGGAAGAAAAGAAGAAAACGAAGCTGGGCGGTCAGACGTCCCCCTCCTCCCACTCGGGTTCGGGGTCGGAAAGTTCCGGGGATTTTGTGCGAGAACCGCGAGATGTGCGACAGCCCAGTATTTCACTGGGTGAAGTGGGTCGCAGATCGGTCGCGGATTCGGTGGTCGATGGCAGAGCGGTGGCAGATCCGTCGGCGGCCGGCGGAGCGGTCGGCTCCGCCAAGGTCCACTGGCTGCCGCCCCGTGCTCGCTTGTACGTGGCCTCGACACCCCTGGCCCGCAGGTCCAGAGCGAGGCGGCACAAGCCTACCTTGCGCTCGTAGGTCTTTCTGAGGTCAGCAGCCGCAAAATGAAAAATGATTCAAAAAGCAGGGACCCCTGGGACCCAGACAGCGCTTCTAGTGGATAATGAGGGTACACGAAAACCCCTTGGTATTTCGGGTTATCAAGGACCCAGTACGATGATGATGTTCACGGCCTCACTCCTGGCCGGGGCGTGGGCAGGTTTGCCGAAAATCTGGGCGTATCTTGACCCCGGCACCGGGAGCATGCTCTTCCAGGTTCTGATCGCCGGGCTCTTGAGCGCTCTTTTCTACGCGAAATCGTCCTTCCTCGGCCTCAAGAACGCCTTGTTCAAGCAACACGACAAGGGATGACCGACCTTCCGCTCTCGGCCGTGTCGTTCCGCGATCCCGGGGGCTTTGTCTACCAGGATCACGGTTGCCTCTTCCGTCAGGTGAACCTCCTGGCGCGGGAGCACTACGACCTGCTCTTGAGCTCGGGGCTCTATCGCGAGTTGATCGAGAACGGCTTGTTGATCCGGCACGAGGAGGTGGACGTTCCGCCTCCACGGCCATCCCGCGCCTATAAGGTCATCCGGCCCGACCGGGTGGCGATGATTTCGTATCCTTACGAATGGAGCTTCAGTCAGTTCCAGGACGCGGCGCTCTTGACTCTCGCGATCGAGCGGAAAGCACTGGAATTCGGGATGTCCCTCAAGGACTGTAGCGCCTATAACGTGCAGTTCCACAACGGTCGGCCGATTCTGATTGACACGCTCTCGCTGGAGCGATTTCAAGAAGGGGCGCCCTGGGTGGCCTATCGACAGTTCTGCCAGCACTTTCTGGCTCCTCTGGCGCTCTTGTCGCTCGTCGACGTCCGTCTGGGCCAGCTCGCTCGCACCAACCTGGACGGTGTTCCCCTGGATCTGGCGTCCCGGCTCTTGCCCGTGAGGTCTCGCCTGCGATTCGGCCTGTTGCTTCACGTGCACCTGCATGGCCTCTTGAACCGGCCCGGGCGCGCGGCGGAAGTCACCGAGGGAAACCACGAGGGCCGGTTTGGCCGCAATGCCATGCTCGGCCTGATCGACAGCCTCGAATCCACCGTTCGAAGTTTGCGGTACAGGCCCGGCCGGTCGAACTGGGTCTCCTATTACGACGACAACTCCTACACGCCGGACCAGCTCGCCGAGAAGAGCCGCGTCGTCGCCGCGTTTCTCGACCGGGTGAGGCCGTCGAGTGTTTGGGACCTGGGGGCAAACACGGGCCGGTTCAGCCGCCTGGCCAGCAGCCGGGGAATCCAGACCGTCGCGTTTGACCTCGACCCCGACTGCGTGGAAGCCAGTTACCGGGAAGTCAAGGACCGTGGCGAGACCCACTTGCTTCCCTTGCTGCTGGATCTCCGCAATCCCAGCCCGGCCAGCGGCTGGGTGAACCGGGAACGCGCCTCGATCCTCGAGCGTGCCCACCCCGACATGGTGCTGGCCTTGGCTCTGGTCCATCATCTGGCCATCGCCGGCAACCTGCCGCTGGAGAATCTCGCCCGGTTCTTCGCCCTGCTGGCTCCCTGGCTGGCCATCGAATTCATCGCCCCCGGCGACCCTCAAGTTCAAACACTCATGACACAGCGGAGGGGTGTGCATCATCCTTATCACCAGGCACACTTTGAATCATGTTTTGGTCACTACTTCCAGATCCAGGAATCCAGGCCGATCGTGCCGGAGCAGCGGACGCTCTACCTGCTAGAGCGACGCGACGGGGCGCTCTCGGCCGCTGGGTGATGTACCCTTTTCTGCTGGCGCTTTTCCCGATCCTCGGTCTGTTCGCCCAGAACAGCACTCAAATTCCCTATCGCGAGCTGATCATGCCAGTGGCCGTGGCGCTGGCGGGAACGCTGGCGGTCTGGCTGGTTGTCACGGGGTTGCTCGCCAGCGCTTCCAAAGCGGGGGTTTTCACGACCCTGGGGCTTTTGCTCTTCCACACGAGCGGGCGCTGGCCCCAGTCCGCGAGTTCTTTCCTCTGGCAATTGAGCTGGTACTGGGTCGTGAGGGATGTGAGTTTACCTCCTCGTCCCGTTTACCTCGCGGCGATCATCACCTATGTGGCGCTCGGGCTCTTTCTGGCATCGAAGCTCAAGTATGCCGAGTCGTGGACGAAGGCCTTGAACCTGTTCGCACTTATCCTGATCGCTCTCCCCATTGGTGAAATCATCCGGACGAAGCCGCTGTCCGGAAGCACGCAAGAGGCGGGCCCGGCGGCCTTCCCGCTCGATCCCCGTACGCCCAATCGCCCTGATATTTATTACATCATCCTCGATGGCTACGCGCGCTCCGATGTGATGCGCGAGCTCTTCGATTTCGACAACAGCGGGTTCCTGGACCGGCTCCGCCACGAGGGCTTCTATCTGGCCCGCTGGAGTACGTCCAACTACTGCCAGACTCCGCTTAGCCTTTCCTCGTCGTTGAACCTGGATTATCTCGACGAGCTGGTCGACGGATCAAACAACGATCAAACAGTTTTTCATGAGCTGATTGCTCGGAACCGGCTGGCGGAGACGTTGCGTCCCCTGGGCTACAGGTTCGTCACGTTCTCGACCGGCTTCGGGCCCAGCGACGTGACCGACTCGGACAGCTACCTTTCCCCCTATTTCCAGTTCACGGAATTTCAGCGGATGCTGATCGACGAGACGCCGCTCTGGGCGTTCCTCTCGCTGGCCGACGCGCGCGACATGTTCACGCAGGCCCGCGACCGCACGCTCTATCTGCTCGATCGGCTGCCCAGGATCGCGGAAGATCCGCATCCCACATTGACATTCGCCCATATCCTCTGCCCTCATCCGCCGTTCCTCTTCGGCGAGAAAGGGGAGGACATCGGCCGCCGGGACGAGAGATACTACCTCAACGACGGCTGCCGATATCAGGGATACGCCTCGGACCGTGGCGTCTACGCCCGCAGCTATCGCGACCAGGCGGTCTACATCACCCGCCGCATCGGGCAGGTCATCGACCAGATTCTGCGAAGTTCCCCGGAGCCTCCTCTCGTGATCGTCCAGGCGGATCATGGTTCAGGACTGCGCCTGGTTCCCGAGAGCAAGGAAAAAACGGACCTCCACGAGCGAATGAGCATCTTGAGCGCCTACTACTTCCCTGACCGGAACTACCAGGCTCTCTACCCGGGAATCACGCCGGTCAACTCGTTTCGGGTCGTCCTCAACACCTACTTTGGCGCGAAGCTGCCCCTCCTTCCCGACCGCAATTACTTCTCGACCTGGTCTCATCCGTTCGAGTTCATGGAAGTCACCAGCGCAGTGCGGCCTCCGGCCGATGAACCAGCAGGGCAAGCCGGCCTGGTGAACGGCCCACACCCAATGTGGACACGGTGACACTGTACGTAAGTCTCGATATCGAACTCGCTTACCGCGAAACTCTGGACTCCTCTGTTCCCGACTTGGGGGGACATAGTGAGTTGTCACCGTGTTCTGGGCAAGAGGGGAAAACCGTCCTCGCCCAGTCCGCCTATCCGACCCTGGCAATCCACAATGTTCCCCTTGGCCCAGAAGGATGCCCGCTCCGGCTCTTTGGTTGCTGCAGCGAAAGTTTCGGGGACACGATTCTTATTTATTGACCGGGGTAGGGCATGGATGTGGCCTGATCCATCGGAGTCGGCTTACAGCCCGAGACTATATCGGACCGCATCCTCGACTCGGCTCAAGGTCTCCGCGGAAAGCCGACCCGCAGGTGTTGAAGGGAAGCGGCGGAGGGCGAGCGATCGAACCTGGAAACCGAGGAATACGGTCTCGTTCGGCAAGCCGCTCTCCTCGGGCGTCACACGTACGTTTGTGGGATAATCCCGCGGGACCCTCTCGCCTCGAGTCCCCACGACGACCGTGACCACGAGCGGGAGGCGATTGATGGCATCTGGGACCGATCACAGAATCGGCAGCATTCTTGATCATCTGGTAGGCAGCGCC
>JBMFUH010000261.1:0-8170 GCA_049966735.1 Isosphaeraceae bacterium | reverse complement strand
GTGGTGGAAACGGAGCGGGCTGGGACTTTACTGTCTTCCTCGTTCCCTGAGTCCGCGGATGGCGGAGGCAAGGCGTTAGCAAAACGGAATCAGGGCGACCTCGCGCCTCGCTGAATGCGTTCGGTCGGCACCGGGGCCTTGACTCGGAATGAGTCAGCACCGACACTGAAGACAGTTGCTCGCTCAAGACGGGCAAGCGACCGGGCCGTGAAGGGTCCTGCGCCGTGTGCGCTGGGTGGACGAAATTCATTGGTGGTGTTGAGTCGCCCCCGCGGAGGGGCGTGGATTGATACAAACAAACAAAAGAAACGAGATGGGGACAAGCGGGGTAAGCCGCTGGTTCGAATCGCCGCGACGCGGCGGGTTTTGCGCCCAACTGTCTGAAACCATCGGGTCAGGATAGGAGAAGATCGACCATGTCCATCGATCATCGTTTGAGTGTCGTCGAGGCCGATGACTCCGGGATAGACCGCCGAGGATTTCTGGGCCGTTGTGCGGGCTGCGCGCTGGCCAGCGGCTGTCTGGCCGGCGCCTGGAGCGCTCCGGCCTGGGGCAAGTCGGTCGCGCCGGAAGGCAGGCCGAAGGTGCGGCTGGTGTTCTCGCACGTCTCCGGGAGGGGGCCGACCTGGCCGTACGCCAACTACGATTATGAGTCGCGGAAGCGGGAACTCACGAGCAAGCTGGTTCAAGGCTGCCCGGGGATCGAATTCCTGCCCGCGATGGTGCACAACGCAGAGGAGGCCCGGCGGCTGGTGGCCGACGACAAAGACAAGAAAATCGTGGGCTATCTTGTCTACATGGTCGGTCTCTGGACCGGAGCACCCCAGACGATCGCCGCCGCCGGCAAGCCCACGCTCTTCGTCGACGACCTGTACGCGGGCTCCGGCGAGTTCCTGATCGCCTTCTCGGCCGCTCGGCGCGCCGGCAAGAACGTGGCCGGAGTGTCGTCGTCGCGGTTCGCCGACGTCCTCACGGCCGCACGTTGCTTCAGCCGGCTCGGTGATCCGCAAGACGCGAGCCGTTTCGCCGCGTCGTGCATGGCGGAAGTACGCAAGACCTACAAGCCGATGGGCGACGAATCACTCGCGGAGATCGACGCGCCGCCCGAGGTGGATGCCGCACGCGCGGTCCGGAAGCTGCGCGAATCGACAATCCTCCTGGTGGGCAGTCCGATGCAGCGGATCGAGCCCGTCATCACCCGCGACCTGGGCACGAAGGTCGTTCCCATCAGCTTCGAGCAGCTCGACGCGGCCTACAAGAAGGCCGATCCGGCCCTGGCCGCGAAATACGCCGAGCAGTGGACCAGCCGGGCCGCGGTGGTGAAGCCGCCGGCCGACGAGATCCGCAGGAGCGCCGCGATGTACATCGGCATGCGTGAGCTGATGAAGCAGCACCACGCGCGGGCCATCACCATCAACTGCCTGGGTGGCTTCTACGGCGGCCACATGGCGGCCTATCCGTGTCTCGGCTTCAGCCAGCTCAACACTGATGGATACGTCGGCGCCTGCGAGGCCGACATGAGGTCGACGCTCACGATGCTGGCGATGAGCCACTTGGTCGGCCGCTCGGGGTTCATCTCCGACCCGGTGATCGATACATCAAAGAATCAGATCATCTACGCGCATTGCGTTGCCATGACGAAGGTGGATGGGCCCAAGGGCGCGTCCAACCCGTACCAGATTCTTACCCACTCCGAGGATCGCAAGGGAGCGTCGGTGCGCTCGCTGCTGCCGCTGGGGCGGATGACGACCACGGTTCAGTTTGACCCGATCCGGAAGGAGATCCTCCTGCACCAGGGCAAGTCGGTGGCGAACATCGACGAGGACAAGGCCTGTCGCACCAAGCTGGCCGTGGACGTGAAGGGAAACATCGACAAACTCATGAGCTTCTGGGACCAGTGGAGCTGGCACCGGGTCACCTTCTTCGGCGACCTCAAGGCTCCGGTTCAGGAACTGGCGGCAAGCCTGGGCTACAAGGTCATCGAGGAGGCGTGAGCCATTCGCGGTCAGTAGCGCGCTCTTGGCCAGCGAGTTACCAGTGGTCAGTCGGCAGTGTCAGTTTCAGGGAACAGAGAAGAACTGACTGCCGGCTGATCACTGGCCTTCCGTCCGGGAGGAATGCGGAACTCGGCGGCAAGATCTCCCCTTGGCGGCTGGCCGCTGTCCACTTCGCATTGCTTTCGGCTGGAAGCGTTGATTAGAGTGATTGGAGAGGACGGAGCAGGGGCCTGCCGCGGTCTCCGGCTCGTTGTCGCCTTGTGACCTCTCTGTCGCGGCGAAGCCAGCTACGGCCGGGCCCTCACGATGCACGAACTGTCGATTGCGGAGGGGCTGGTCCAGGTTGCCTGTGCAGCGCTTGCGCGTTGCGAACCCTCTCCCGCCGCCGTCCAAAGCGTCCTGGTTCGCGTCGGCGTGCTCTCTGGAGTCGTTGCCGATGCACTCGAGTTTTGTTATGAGTTGAGCGTGCGGGGAACGCCACTGGAAGGCTCGCGCCTGGTTGTGGAAGAACAGCCCGCCGTCGTCTTCTGCCCGAATTGCCTCGAGAATCGCGTGCTTGAAGATGTCTGCCTTTTTCGATGCCCGGCCTGTGGCACTCCCACATCCCGGTTGATTCACGGCCGCGAGCTTGAGCTTGTTTCCCTGGAGCTGGTCGATCACGATGAACCAACCCACGAGCCTGCCAACGACCAAGCCGGCGACGCTGCCGCCCCGGATTCTCGAGGTGCGGCAGGGCCTCCTCAAGGCCAATGACATGCTGGCCTGGGAGCTGCGCGAGGAATTCGCCGCGGCGGGCGTGTACGCCGTCAACGTCGTCTCCGGGCCGGGGGCGGGCAAGACGGAGCTCCTGGCACGAACCTTGAGCATGTTCCTCGAGCGAGGGCGCAAGGTGGCCGCGATCGTGGGCGACCTGGCCACGGAGAACGATGCCAGGCGGCTGGAAGCCAGCGGAGCAAGGGCCCGACAGATCATCACCGGAACCGTCTGCCATCTCGAGGCCAGCATGGTCCGGAAGGCGCTCGAGGGCTGGGACCTCGCCGGCCTTGATTACCTCTTCATTGAAAACGTGGGCAACCTGGTCTGCCCGGCCTCCTTCGATCTGGGCGAGCATCTGCGCGTCCTCCTCTTCCCGGTCACGGAGGGCGAAGACAAGCCTCTCAAGTACCCGACACTGATCAACACCGCCGACGTGACGTTGATCTCGAAGATCGACCTGGCCGAGGCGGTGCAATTCAACCGAGCACGCGCCCGCGCCAACCTCGACCTCGCGCGTCCCGGGGCAGCCGTGCTCGAGGTTTCGGCTCGCACCGGAAGCGGCCTGGAAACCTGGCTCGATCTGCTGGAAGCCAGGCGCGCTTCGAGCGAGCCATTCCTGGTATCTACACGTGTAACAAAAAAGTAAACCAACCGTTCGCTTCGAAGCGAGACTCGACGAACGCGGCGGAGCCGGCGTCCTCCGGCACGCGCGGAAATGACGCGATTCAAACAAGTGTTCATCAAATTGATGAATACATGATTAACGATTTGCTGGAGTGGTGACGGGAGCGGTTGGGGGCGATGGCGAGCTCACTGGCGCGGTCGTCGACAGCGGCGAGTACGGCGACAGTGTTGTCTGGCCGCTCATGCCGGGGACCGGCGAGCTTGCAGGCCCGGGCTCCAGGCTGGGAGCGCCCGGCAGCAAGACCGGCTCGCGTGGGGGCTTGGCCTTGTGCCGCATCGAGTGGCACCCGGCAATCAAGATGAGCGCGGCGGTTGCCACCGCCAGGCGAGTTGACTTGTTCATCAATCGACTCCTCCGTGAGTGCGTGATTGGCGAGAGGTCGCTCATTCACGCTGACATCATAATCCTGGGGTGATTTCTGAAAAGCCGAACCTGCTTTTTTCTGGCTGGGGCGCCGGCTCCGTTGCTTTTGCCTGGTCGGGTGCCGGACTCCGCGCGCCCGCGGGCTGAATCTGAGTTCGCGGGGATTTCTCCTTTTGTGGCAGACTTGAACATCCTGTCGCCATGACGAGCGTCGCGACCAGGGCCGACAGACGAGTTGTGGCGTTCATGCGCGGACTCCTCCGTGAGTGCGTGACGTGCAACGACCCGATGCCTGGAACCGATGATCATAGTCCCGAGTAGAGAAAGGGCAAGACGAACTTCATTCCGTGGAACAGCGCTTTTGGCAATCGGTATGTTGGCAAAGGAGAGTTCATGATATTCATCTGGGCATTCTCTGATCCCGAGGAGACCGCGGTCATCACTCTGGAACGAATCCTCCGCGGCAAGTCGTCGATTCTTCTGGTCACTCATGACCGCGAGGATGGCGGCTGGCAGTTCCTCGACGGCGAGCATGTGTTTGAGGACGATGGCGTTGCGGTCGGTCTGGGCGAAATCGTTCAGTTCGACCCCTCCCTCGAGGAGTTGGCCGATCTCCCTGTGGGGTGGTATGCGTGGCGGACCGCCGTGGGACAGGCCTGGCAGCGGGCGGAAGGTGATGCTCCGGGGGCATCCGAGACCGGATCGAGCACTCTTGAGTCCGCTGCCACAAACATCGAGATCAAGGCACATGTTCCGAGTTTTGAACGGGTTCGCGAGGCCGCCCAGGCCGCCAGCCAGACCGAGGTCGAGGTTCTCGACCAGGAAGACATCTACTATGCGGCGCCTTCGGGGCGGCTCAAGCTCCGGATCCTGGGTGAGAGTTCAGGCGAGCTGATTCACTATCATCGTCCGGACGCGGCGGAGCCCAGGGCCTCTCATTACCGGATTGCCCCGACGACCGCCCCCCGCGTGCTCGAGGCGATCCTCAATGCCGTGCTGCCCGTGCTGGGAACAGTCCGGAAGCGGAGGTTGCTCTATCGGGTGGGGCGGACGCGCATTCACCTCGATCGGGTCGACCAACTGGGAGACTTCGTGGAACTGGAGGTTGTTCTTGGTCCCGGCCAGAGCCAGGAGCAGGGGATCGCCGTCGCCCAGGAGCTGATGGCCCGGCTGGGAATTGCCCCGGAGCACCTTGTCCGGCAGGCTTACATCGACCTGCTCAGAGAGGGCTCATCCTCCTGGTCTTTGCCTGGCAATGATCCAGGTTGAATCATAAGACGCCATGCCGACATGTGGATAGTAGCTACAGTCCAGAGGAGCGGCGAGGAGAATGAGCATGGTTCGCGGCCCGGCGGTCTCGTGCGTCCGGCGAATCAGCTCCTTGCCGATCCCTCCGCGCTGGTAGTCACGATCGACGGCCAGGTCGGAGAGATCGGGTCGCGCCTCGCGGCAACCCAATATGGGGAGAAACCAGTTCTCGACGCAACCGGCAGACTGGGACAAAGCGCGGAACGCGATGTCCCAGCACCGAAGCTCCGTATGTCAGACGGTGCACAGCTCCACCGCCTCGCGCAGGCTGGTGAGCGGGTCGCGAGTGGGGATGAACTCGTGGGCCATGTAGCCCTGGTAGTTCAGGTCGGCAATGGCCCGGGCGATGGCCCTGTAATTCAGCTCCTGCGTGTCGTCGAGCTCGTGGCGGCCGGGGTTGCCGCCGGTGTGGTAGTGGCCAAAGGCGTCGGGGTCCTTGCGGAGCGTCCGGATCACGTCGCCTTCCATGATCTGCATATGATAGATGTCATAAAGCAATTTGAAGTTGTTCGACCCCACGCGCTTGACCAGCTCGACGCCCCAGGTCGTACGGTCGCACATGTAGTCGTGGTGGTCGACCTTGCTGTTCAAGAGCTCCATGTTGAGGATCACGTTGGCCCTCTCGGCAACGGGGACGATCTTCTTCAGGACCTTCACGCAGTTGGCCATTCCCGTCTTGTCGTCCAGGCCCCGCCGGTTGCCGGGAAAGCAGATCACGTTGCGCCAGCCCTCGCGCGACGTGGCCTCGATCGCCGCGTTCAAGGCTTTCAGGGAGGCATCCCAGTCCTCGGGATGGGCAAGCCCCTTGTTCAGGGGGTGCGAACTGACCATCGTGCAGACCAGGCCATGCTGCTTGATGGTCGGGAAATCGGCCGGCCCGAGCAGATCGATGCCGACCAGGCCCATCCCCTTGGCGGCGACGCAGAGGTCGTCGAGGGAGATCTTGCCGTAACACCATCGGCAGACTGATTGCTTGATGCGGCCGGAGCTGGCGGACTTGCCGGCGGCTCCGGCGGACGCCTGGCCGGGGGTCATGAGACTTCCCACCACCGTTGCCGCGGTCGCCGTGGCGGCAGCCTGGAAAAGCTGGCGTCGCGTGCTCCGAGATTCCGAACCCGCGTTGGAAGCTGGCATGTCTTTCTCCTTCTCTGGTGCTTGGTGAAACGCCTGTGCACCGGCCTACAAATCATCTCCCGCGGGTCAAACCGTTTCGACCTCCGGATGCACCCAGGGCTGGCGATAGGCCGGGGCATTTGGTCCGCACAGCGGACCCTACAATACTTGATCAGTGTGCAAGCCGGCTGTAAATCGCTCTAAACCGTTTCGACCTCGGGATGCACCCAGGGCTGGCGATAGTGCCGACGAAGCAGCCGATTGGCCTCGTCGTCGTTGACCACGCGTCCCTTCTCGGCATCCCAGGAGAGCGTGCGGCCCAGCTCGAGTGCGAGATTGGCCAAAATGCAGCTCGCCGTCGAGATGTAGCCCTGTTCGATATCGGCCACCGGCTTGCCGCGGGACTGGATGGCCGCGAGGAAGTCAAGCATGTGATGGCGGATGGCCGGCGCGACGTGCCGCTCCAGGTCCTTCTCGGTCTTGTCCTCGGGGTATTGCTCCAGCTCGTAAGCCACGTCTCGATGGATGGGAGTTCCGCCGCCCAGCGGCGTGAAGTCGTAGCCGTAAACGCTCAACTTGAGCGTTCCCTTGTCGCCGTAGATCGTGGCGCCCCAGGGATACTTGGGATCAGGTTCCTGGCCCCAGGTGCGGTGCTGCCAGATCACGTTGATGTCGCCGAAGTCCCAGGTCGCGGTCTGCGTGTCGGAGATGTTCGCCCTGCTGTCCTTGTTGATCAAGATTCCGCCCGTGGACGCGATGCGCCGCGGCGCTCCCAGGTCGAGCATCCACCGCACCATGTCAAACATGTGAATGCACATGTCGCCGATGATGCCATTACCGTATTCCTTGAACGCACGCCAGCGGCGGGGATGAATGAGAGCGTTGTACGGCCGCAAGGGCGCGGGGCCGGTCCACATCTCGTAGTCGAGGTAGTCCGGCGGCGCCGTGTCGGGTGGATTTTCGTGTGCTCGCATGTGATAGTAGCAATACGTCTCGACGAAGGCGATCTTGCCCAGCTTTCCTTCCTTGATGATCCGGTCGCGCGCCTCGACGAGATGCGGTGTGCTCCGGCGCTGCGTTCCCACCTGCACGACCCGTCCGTGCTTGCGGGCCGCGGCAAGCATGGCCTGGGCCTCGATCACGTCCACGCTGATCGGCTTCTGCACGTACACATCCGCACCCGCCTGGACGGCCGCGATCATGGGCAACGCGTGCCAGTGGTCGGGCGTGCCGATGAGAACGATGTCGAGGTCCTTCTCCGCGAGCATCTTCCTGTAGTCGGAATACGTCCTGGGCCGTTTCCGCGAGGCCTGCCGCGCGGCGGTCATCTCGGCGGCTTCCGCGAGCAGCCTGCGATCGACGTCGCAGAGGGAGACGACCTCGATGGGGGCCACCTGGAGCAGGCGAAACAGATCGGCCTTGCCATACCACCCCGTGCCGATCAGTCCCACCCGCTTCACCGGTTGATCCGCGAGAGCCTCGGCCGGCCTTTTGAGCGACGACAAGGCGAGACCGGCCGCACCGGCCTGAAGAAAGCTGCGGCGATTCATGAAACTTCTCCCGGGCCCGAGCTGTGGACGTACCCCACACGATCGTTTCACTTTAGTCGCGTTTGAGGCGGTTGGCGAGGGGTCAGTTCGGCCCTACATGCAAACGGCCAGGAACAGGGTCCTGGCCGTCGCGGAAGTTCTCCAGACCTGACGAACGGCGGACTAGCGCCTCCGGGGCTGGAGGGATTGCGCGGCGTGCTGGGCGGACGCTTTCACATACTCCGGCACCTGGGCCTCGCACAGTTTCTGGTAGATGGCCTGGGCAGCCGGGCGCTGGCCCTGGGTCCGGAGCACATCGGCGCAGCGGAAGAGGCCCTCGCTGATGGCGATGCGGTTGGCCTCGGGGGCCTTGGCCAGGGCTTTCTCCAGTGCCTTGACGGCCTCGAGATTGCCGATCC
>JBMFUH010000260.1:0-8172 GCA_049966735.1 Isosphaeraceae bacterium | reverse complement strand
TTCCCTCATCCGGCCGTCCCGGCCACCTTCTCCCAGGGGGAGAAGGTATGATCACGACGGTATATCTTGAAAATTGTAAGCAACGCATGAGCAAACCGCTCTAGCCCGTTGTGATAGTCTCGCCACTCTGCATTATGAATCCTGGCTCCGGACGATTTCACCCGCCATAGCCGCATCTCTGATGGACCAGGCCAGCCGCTCTCGCGTCTCTTTGACCGCCGACAACGTCCCGCGACCGGCTGCCATGCGGATGGCCTCTCGATCCTCCACGCCCAGGGCAGCCACGCGCTCTTCGATCTGGCAGAGCGAGCAGACAGGAGAGAGGTCCACCGGAAGCGAGTCCGCTGCCATGACTAGGCTCGGATGGATTGTCTGGGAGCAGGTGCGCCGCGCAAGAGCCCTTCGGAGCTCAAGTCCTCGTCGACATCAGGCCAGTGGATGCCATATCCGCCGCCCGCGACCTTCCAATTCGCCCGTTGCTCCGGGGTCGCGTGGAGCAGACGAGGATACCAGGTCAGCGGAACGATGATGGTGCGGCCGTCGAGAAGCTCCACTTTCAACTCATCCTCCGAGACCTCGACGTTGATGATCTTCTCACCCGGTCTCATGGCTTCACGCCTCCCCACCCATGTGCTCCCGCCAGGCCGCCAGCAGAGCCGCCTCGTTGTCGACGAGCAATCGCTCGATCACCCGAAGCTCCTTGGCCTTGAATCCCAGGTTCCTGGACAACGACACGGGATTGATCCAGAACTTGGCCGACAGATCGTCACGATCCACATGCACGTGCGGTGGCTCGATCAGGTCATGGCTGAGGAAGTAGACCCGATACGGGCCGGAACGCAACACAGTCGGCATGGCCAAGACTCTCCGCGACGGCTCTGATTTTAGTCGAACCGGTCGGAAGTCGCAAACCGGCCAGCGACCCGCGTCGCGGCAGGACGGTTCCTTCCGTGCGAGGCCAGGTGCGAATCAGGCGATCGGCAAGAACGAGGCCAGGTAGTGGACGCACCTCATCCTTTACAGCCGGAGAGGACGGAGTGGGCGACAATGCCTTTCACCCCGGCGGCAAGACGCGGACGCGCTTGCCTTCCTGGCGGAGGCGGCCGGCGGCGTAGAGTTCGATGGCCTCGGGAAGGGCCTTGCACTCTTCCTTGAAGACACGCGCGGCCAGGGTCTCGGCGATGTCGTCCTCGTGCACCGCGACCGTGCGCTGGAGGATGATCGGGCCGGTGTCGTAGGTGTCGTCGGCGAAATGGACGGTGCAGCCCGAGACCTTCATCCCCGCGTCGAGCACGGCCTGGTGGACCTTGAGGCCGTAAAAACCCTTGCCGCAGAAAAGCGGGATGAGAGCAGGGTGAATGTTCAGGACGCGGCCCCGGTAGTCGGGCGGGATCTTCACGAGCGCCAGGAACCCGCCCAGGATCACCAGGTCGGCCTTGCTCCGGCGGATCGGATCAAACACCGACGCGCTGAACTCGGCGCTCGACTGCGCCGACTTGCTGGCGAGGGCCAGCGGAATGCCGGCCGCCTCGGCCCGGGGAATCGCCTCGATCCGCGGGCGGCTGGCCACGACCTGGACGATCTCGGCCCACAGCCTGCCGGCGCGGATCAGGTCGATCAAATTCTGGAGCGTTGTTCCGCCACCGGAGACGCAAACCGCCAGGCGGATCGGCGAGTCGGTGATCGGCGGCGTTCGCGGCGAGCTTCCCATTGTACCACCCCAGTCTGCCATTGCGCACGACCGCTCAATTATGACCCATGATAGAGGAATTTCAAATCAGGAATTCAGGATCGAGACGGACGACCTGTCAGGCTCCCTGGTGGGGTGGTGGGTCGAAGAGAGCCATCAGAGGAATCGAGAGGCCCGGGAGCACGGGACCACCCTCGAGCGAATCGGCGTCGGTCAGCACACGAATCGACCGCGGGCCGGTGTAGACATGGACGAGCCGCTGCTTGGGATAAATCACCCAGGCCAGCCTGACCCCGGCCTGGAAGTACTCGATGATCTTGTCGAGCAGATCCTCGGCCAGGTCGTGTGGGCTGACGACCTCGATCGAAATGTCGGGAACCACATCCCATGCATTCTCCGCGATCGGCAGGGCGCGATCGGCTGGCCAGCGCTCCGAGGACACGAATGCCACGTCGGGGCGCCGGTTTCGATTCTTGTCCGCCGTCAGTGGGAGGCGAAACAGGGACTCGACGATCGCTTCTCCCAGTTTCTCCGGCTCGGCATGCTGATTGAGCTTGGTCGCCAGCCGGGTCGCAACTCGCGCCGCGTATGCGCTCATGGGTGGAATCTCGATTCGCAGGCCGTTGACAACTTCGTAGAGTTCATCATCCTCGTGCTCACGAGGAGCCTGGCCCAGCGTCGCCTCGGTTTGTGGCAGAGTCGCGGTTGCCATCGACAACCCCTTTCAGGGAGCGGGTCGAACGGGGAAGCTATCCTTATCCAGTGAATCAACGCTCCGGAGCTGAGGCAAGTTCAGACAAGACACCGGCGCAGCGTTCACAGAGCGTTGGATAGTCGGCGATCTGGCCGACCGTGGGCCGGTAGTTCCAGCACCGTTCGCACTTGCCGTGGGGCGAGCGGTCCGCTTTGACGGTGAAGCGATCCGCCCCCTCTTGAGATGATCCGGCCGCCTCGAGCTTGATCTCGGAAACAATGCAGAGCGTGGTCAAGAGCTCGCGATTCGCTTCCAGCAGGGAAAGATCGGCGGGCTGAGCCGAGATCGTGACCGCGGCCTCCTGGGCGCTGCCGATCGTCTTGTTCTTGCGTAGGGTTTCGAGCGCCCGGAGCACCGTTTCGCGGACATCGAGCAGGGTCTTCCAGGTCGCGTCGCGCTCGGCGTCGTCCCAGCGAGGATCAGGTTCGGGGAACCGGGTCAGATGCACGCTGGGCGGCTTCTCCGGCCCGGCCGGAACGTAATCCCAAGACTCCTCGGCCGTGTGGGGGATGATCGGGGCCAGCAGGCGGGTCAGTCCTTCGTGCAGGCGAGCCAGCACGAACTGCGCCGCGCGGCGGTCGACGCCCGCGGGAGTCTCGGCGTAAAGGCGGTCCTTGAGAACGTCGAGGTAAAAGCTCGAGAGTTCGACCGAGACGAACTGGTGGACGCGCTGGTAAACCCGGTAAAACTCATATTTCTCATACGCCGCGAGGGCGTCGCGGATCACCTGGTTGAGCTGGCCGAGCGCCCAGCGGTCGATCTCGTGGAGCGACGCCGGGTCAACGCTGGCCGGGTCGAACCGGGCGTAGTCTTCGAGGTTCCCCAGCAGGTAGCGGAAGGTGTTGCGGATCTTGCGATACGCCTCCGACATCTCCTTGATTGCCCGCTCGCTGATCCGGATGTCGTCGGCGTAGTCCATGCTGGCGACCATGAGCCGCAAGACGTCCGCGCCGTACTGCTCGGTCGCCTTCACCGCGGGAACCACGTTGCCCAGCGACTTGGACATCTTCACCCCCTTGTCATCAACGACGAAGCCATGCGTGAGCACGGTCTCGAAGGGGGCGGTTCCGGTTGTGCCGACGGCGGTGAGGATCGACGACTGGAACCAGCCGCGGTGCTGGTCCGATCCTTCCAGGTACATGAACGTGGGATAGCCCAGGCCGAAGTTCTCGGCCAGCACGGCGCGATGGCTCGAGCCCGACTCGAACCAGACGTCGAGGATGTCTCCTTCCTTGCGAAACGACGTCCCGCCGCACTTGGGGCAGGTCGCCGAAGGGGGCGTGAGCTCTTCCACGGGCTTGGTGAACCAGGCGTCGGCCCCTTGGGCGCGGAAGAGGGCGCTGAAGTGGCGCACGGTCTGGGCCGTCAAGAGCTGCGTCTGGCAGGTCGTGCATCCGAGCGCGGGGATGGGAACGCCCCACGATCGCTGCCGGCTGATGCACCAGTCGGGGCGCAACGACACCATGGCCTCGATCCGCGATTGGCCCCAGGAAGGAAGCCAGGTCACATCCTGGATGGCCTTGAGGGTCCGGCCGCGAAGGTCGTTGTGGTCGACGGCGATGAACCACTGTTCCGTCGCCCGAAAGATCACCGGCTTCTTGCAGCGCCAGCAATGCGGATAGCTGTGCGAAAGCTCCACCTGGTGGAACAGATGCCCCGATTGCTTCAGGTGCTCGATGATCTTCGAGTTGGCCGCGAAGACCTGCTGGCCGACGATCCACTCAGGCGCAAGGTCGGTGAACCTCCCCGACGGATCAACCGGGCTGAGCACCGAGAGCTGATACGTTCGCCCGGTCTGATAGTCCTCGATGCCATGGCCGGGCGCCGTGTGAACCAGGCCCGTGCCGTCCTCGACGCTCACGTAATTCGCCAGGACCACCGGCGAGACGCGCTCGACGAACGGATGATGATACTCCGAATGCTCCAGCTCGCGCCCTCGGCAACGGCCCAGCTCGGTGTAATCCGTCACCTTGCCCAGCGCCATCACTTTGGCCACCAGGTCGGCGGCGAGGATCGTCCGGATGGTCTTGCCGGTCGAGGGATCGGTGTAGCGCACGCCGGCGTAGGTGATATCGGGATGGACGGCGATCGCCACGTTGGCCGGCAACGTCCAGGGGGTCGTCGTCCAGATCATGGCATGCCAGTGGTGGTCGCTGGAACCGTCCGACTTGAGCCAGGCCGGAGGGATGCGCGAGACCATCGGGAAGTTGACGTAGATGCTCGGCGTGGTTTCCTCGCGATACTCCAGCTCGGCCTCGGCCAGGGCGGTACGGTCGGTCATGCACCAGTGGATCGGCTTGAGCTGGCGGAAGACGAAGCCCTCGTCGAGCAGGTCGGCCAGGACGTCGAGGATGCCGGCCTCGTAGCGCGGGTCGAGTGTCAAGTAGGGATTGGCCCAGTCGCCCAGCACGCCCAGGCGGCGAAACTGCAGCCGCTGGGTGTCGACCCATTTCAACGCCTCTTCGTGGCAGAGCTTGCGGATCTCGGCATGGCCCAGGGTGGCGGCCTTCGAGCCCAGGTCCTTGACGACCTTGTGCTCGATGGGCAAGCCGTGGCAATCCCAGCCGGGCACGTAGGGGCTGTCAAACCCGCGCATGGTCAACGAGCGGACGACGAAATCCTTGAGCATCTTGTTGAGGGCCGTGCCCATGTGGATGTCGCCGTTGGCGTAGGGCGGGCCGTCGTGCAAGACCTTGCGGGGCGACCCGGCCCGGGCCGCCCGAACCCGTGCGTACAGATCCTGATCCCGCCAGCGCGCCTGGATCTCGGGCTCGCGCGCTGTCAGGTTCGCCTTCATCTCGAACCGGGTGACGGGAAGGTTGAGCGTTTCTTTGTAGGGCTTGGTGCTCTGGGGCATGGCTCTAGGCTCCTCCCCTGAGACGCTCACAACGACAGTCGAATGAAATCATGTTTTCCTTCTCGTAGATTCTCTCCGGGCCCACTTGGTGACGCGGTTGAGCCAGGGGATGAACTCGGTTGTATCTTCCTTGATCAGCCAGCGGACCAGGTCGGCCGGGGTGATTCCCAGCCACTTGCTCTTGTCGACGGCCTCGTGGCGTCCTTCGGGGGTCAGGCGTTCGATCACGGCGTTCTCGCCATCGAACCGCCAGAGTTCGGTGACGTTGGGCGCGGCGTGGATGGACTGCCGGTCGACCTTGGGAGCCGAGATGTCGATCTCGACCGCCAGATCGGGGCTGGGAAGATTCTCGATGCCGGTCTTGCGTCCGCTCGGCTTGTCTGCCGCTTTGATTCTGGCGAGTTGCTTCCTCTTCGCGTCGTCGAAGAAGTACCGCTGATCCGCCTCGAGGCCGCGCTTGGTCTCGGGTTTCCTCCAGGTCGTCTCGCCGTCGGGCTCGACATTCGTGCCACGGACTTGCGCGACCACGACAATGATATGGTGAGTGAGGCAAGAGAACTCTTCGTGGTCTCCGCCCTTGGTCATGATCTCGATATCTCTGCCGTCGAAGGCGACGCGAAGAGGGGTGTGTTCGCTGAGGCTATCGACCAACGTGACGTAATCATCCCAGCAGGCGCCCCGGATGACCAACCGCCGTTCGGGTTCGAGATGCCCGCGGGTTGCGGCCTTCGGCTTCGTGACCGTGCTCATGGGCTCACCCTTTCCAGCGCTGGAGCACTCCCTTGACGATCGTGCGCAGCTTGACCTCGGCCTGGTTGGCGACGGCCAGGATCTCCTCGATCCGGACCGGTACCAGAGCGTCGGGCAGGCACATGTCGGTGGCGATCGAGAAGCCCAGCACCTTCAAACCCGCGTGCACGGCCACGAGGACTTCGGGCACGGTCGACATCCCCACGACGTCGGCCCCGATCCCTCGGAGGAACCGGTACTCGGCACGGGTCTCGAGATTGGGCCCGGTCACCGCCACATAGACACCACGATGGGCGACAATGTTCTCCTCGAGCGCCACGCGGAGCGCGAGATCCTGCAATTCACGGTCGTAAGGGGCGACCATGTCGGGGAACCGAGGGCCCAGGCGATCGTCGTTGGGGCCGATCAAGGGGTTGACGCCCATGAGGTTGATGTGGTCCTCGATGACCATCAGGTCGCCCTTCTCGAACTGGGGGTTCAGCCCGCCCGAGGCGTTGGAAACGATCAAGAGCCGGCAGCCCAGCTCTTTCATGACTCGGATGGGGAACGTGACCTGAGACGGCGTGTAACCCTCATAAAGATGAAACCGGCCTTCCATCGCGACCACGGTATGCCCGGCCAGGGTTCCGCAGACAAGCTGGCCCTTGTGGCTCTCGACCGTCGACCGCGGGAAATAAGGAATCTCGGGATAGGGAATGGCCGCCGTCGTGTCGATCTCCTGGGCCAGCGCCCCCAGACCGGTGCCCAGAACGACGCCGACCTTGGGCGTGCCGGCCCAGCGTGCTCGAACAGCTCGCGTCGCCTCTTGAACCTGTTCCCATTCGTGGTGCGTCATAAAGAGTCCCGCGGGCCCCGGCCAAGCAGCCTTCCCTGACGGCTGTGCCCAGGCCATTGAGGGGTGAAAGGCAGACGATCCCCCGCGCGGGCCGCATCAAGATAGGCCCGCCCTCGATCCGGTTGGGGAGAATGCCGCCAGACTTTCGCGCTCAAACCAGAAACTCGAAACGTCTGAGCAGGCGCAGAAACCTGGGATCGCGACGGAGCGTCTTGAGGTCGGGATCTTGCTTGAGCCGAGCCAGGAAGCGATACCCCAACTCCAACGATCGTCCCAGGGCGGAGAAGGCGGGATCGATCATGCCCAGAACCGCGTATGTGCAGGAAAGATTGTACCAGGCGATGGCATCATCGGGAACCAACCGGACCAAGCGACGGTCGAGCTGGAGCGCCCGAAGATACTCACCATTGGCGGCCAGGTTATTGGCCTGGACCTTGATGGCTTCCACAAAAAAGGGATCGCGCTCGAGAACTCCACCGAGAAACGCGATCTCAAAATCCCGCTGGCTTTGCTCACGCAAACGTCGCGTGGATATTTCCGGGGAAGGGCGTTCCGGGGAAGAATCGCCCGATCGATCATGTGATGAGCCCATCTGCGCGTGCTCCCGTCCGGACGACTGACATACACCTCGACCCGCCCGACTCGAGTCGGACGAGGAGATCTGGCGGCGAGGCCTTAGGATAGCGAGAAAGAAACCCTTCCGACAAGACGCCAGAGACGCGATGTCGAGGTTGCTTCACCCGGCCATCAAGGCTCTTATGTTACCCAGAATTCAGGGTGGCAACCAGTCGTCCGCCGCCGAGTTTCTGAAGGCTGGTTCAGGCACGAACTGATTGCGTGGAACCATCACTAAGATCCCCGTAACCGTCGCGAGGCCGGCCAAAAAAACGGGCAGGTTCCCTGAGAACCCGCCCCGTGTGTGGATGACTGATCGGCAATACCTGCCAGTACGTCGGGTGAGACGCTGGACCTGCCAATGCGTGCAAGATCGCGCGTTGAGGCTCACTCAGTCCAGGTCTTCTTCCTCTTCTTCATCGTCGAGATCGTCGAAGTCATCGTCCTCATCGAAATCGTCTTCATCGTCCTCATCCATATCGATGTCGTCGATTTCCTCGTCGATCTCATCGTCAATGTCTTCATCGTCCTCGTCATCGAAGTCGTCGTCAATGTTTTCTTCATCGTCATCGAAGTCGTCGAATTCCTCGTCTTCGTCGTCTTCGAGTTCCTCTTCGTCAAATTCCTCGTCTTCGTCTCCGGGATGGCGGGCATCCACGTGAGGGACAGCA
>JBMFUH010000259.1:0-8173 GCA_049966735.1 Isosphaeraceae bacterium | reverse complement strand
CTTCGCCTCAAAGTCGCGCAGTACGTCGCGCCGCCGCTTCGAGACGAACTCCACGGCTATCGCGGGCACATCCTTCAACTCGTCGGGCTGCCGGCCGAGACCGACCCAGATCGCTCGATCGGTTCGACGGCGATGGGTTGCGGGGATCGTCTGTTCGGGCAATGTCGCATCGACGACCGACCCCGACGCGTGACTCTCACGATACTGGGTGATCAGATAGCCAAGGTAGTCGTTGGGGCTGCGTTCACCCGGACCGGGATAGGGCGACACGACGAGCACTCCGTTGATGATCTCATAGCGATAACCCGGTTTGAACCGGCCAGGCGGAGCGGCATCGAACTCCTCGGGAGTCATCTGAGTGCCAGCCGACGACGGACCGATTCTCGATCGGGTCACCGGTGACGGTGCGGCGCTCCTTTGCGATTCGACCGTGGCCATGAATCACCTCGGCGCTCAATGGAGTCGTCTGCGTGAGACTCCGTCATGACTCCACCGGTTCCATGATTTCTCGAGCCTCGTCTTCAGCACGTCCACGTCAAGGGGCTCCTTGGTGAGGTGAATCACATAATGGCAGTTCGCGCAGACGACTCGTACGTGCTCAACCGTCGAGATGCGCTTCCTGTCTCTATTGCCATGGAAGCTCTCGAGGTGGTGAACGATTGCCCGATCGACGGCAATGTCGCCGTAAACGGTCTCGAACTCGAAGCCACAACAATAACAGGTTAATCCGTATCCGCGCTTGGCTTCCTCTCTCAGCTTGTCGCCGCGAACAGTCGCCACGGCGCTCCGCGCACCACCCTCAAGGAAGCCTTCCTCTTCACTCTCGGAGTCCTCTGTTGTGTCATCCTGGTCGGGGAATGTGACGCCGGCCGCCCGTAGAAGCACCTTCACGTCGCCCTCCGATATCTCATAAATCGCCTTCACTTCCCCAGTCCGGAACGCAGAGATCGAAGCAACGGCCGGATCTTCCCTCAGCCGACGAACCTTGACGCCGACTCGCTCGATGGGAGTGAGATACAGACACCCGTTTCTCTCGGTCGACTGTCGCACCTTCGCAAGCCCGAAGAACTCGTTCCGCTCCGTCTGGTAAGCAATGATCATGTCACCCTTCTTGAGAACATCTAGTGCGGGAACCCATTCAGATTTCCCCCAGTGTCTCCTTGGATTCTTCCAAAGGGTGTTCCAATCACCGTGGACGCGGTCCTTATTCCGATTATTGCACTTGTAGACCCACCAGCTCATTGTGAGAGTTCCGGCATGTCTCGTCAGGTCGCGTCGACCCGAGAATCAGGTGTTAGTCGCCGCAATGTTGATTCAAAAAGATCATGGCGGACTATGAGCCAGTAGGTATCGTCCTTTTCTGGGTGTCTCCGAGCTACCATCAAGATGCCGTCGCCCCCCTCGATGATGTAGCCGTCCTCACACTCCTGGGCTAGCTGCGTGCCGATCAAGAATAACAACTCGCCGCATTGTGCGGTCACCATTACGTCAACTGGTGGGGTGGACGTGGGAACGATCAGGCGTAAGGCCTGTCCTTCGTGTTTAATCGAAATCGTCTCGGCATTTGACTCATCGTACGGCCAGCCCTCGTGTTTGCGTCCGAGATCATCGATCCAGTAGGGAGCCTGTGACTGAGCAGGCATGGCTATTCAATCCTCATACCGTGATCTCCCGCGTCCACTGGGGCCGCCAGTCCTGGCCCAGCCCGCGCTGGATCACCTTGTCGAGGTAGATGATGTCGCTCCGCCGCTTGTCCAGCAGGTGCGTGACGCACCAGCTATCGACCGACGTGTGATCGGTGCCGACCACGATCGTGTCCCCCTTCTTGACGTCGTTCAGGCTGCCGCCGGTGGGGCCGTTGCGCATCAAGAGCTTACGGCCGTCGGCGATCACCAGCGACGGCTTCATCATCAGGGCAAAGTCGGAGATGATGCCATGAATGTTCTGGTGGAACTGGTTGCGGGGATTGCCCAAGAGGCCGTACCAGTTCTTCATCGTGACGGAGGCCTTGCAGAGGTTGTGGTCCTTGACCGGCGAGATGCCGATGACCTTCGTCGCCTCGCGGAAGGGGCGGTAAAACATCCGCCAGGTATGGGTGATCGTCTCGCCGCCGATGTAAAGCTGCTCGAAATAGCTGTCCTTGGGAAGCATCAGATCGGCCCCGGCCTTGACCGCCGCCTCGCCGACCTTGGTCTTGTAGAAGCAGCTCTCGGGGTTATTGATGGGATTGTCGGCGATGATGATCTTCCGCGCCCCGGCGCCCAGGCAGAGCTTGGTCACCGCGGCGACGGTATCGGGCTGGGTGGTCGCGGCCAGGTCCGGGTTCTTGTCGAACGCCACGTTGGGCTTGATGACGACCACATCGCCTTTCTGGATGAAGCGGTCGACGCCTCCCATCGCGTCCATCGCCGACTTGACCATCTTGAAGGCCTGATCCTCCCGGGCCTGCAACTCCTCTTCCTTGCTGGCATGGTCCTCGGCGCGGACGGGGCTCGAGCGAACGACAACCAGGTTAGGACTGCTGGTTGAGAGCGAGACCGAGTAGTCCTTGAGCCGGACCGGCGGCGGAGGCTTGATCCCCTCCATGCCCCAACGGTCGCGCACCAGAAGTCCCCCGCCGACCACGCCCCCGGTCACCAGGGCGTAGCCGCCGACTTGACTGATGAACTGCCTGCGTGAATACGGCTGATCGGCCGGGTTCACCCCGCCCAGCCGCTCCAGGTTCTTGAGCTGGGTCCGTGTTAGTTTCTCGCTCATGAGGACCTCGAACAGGGCGCTGCCCCGTGCTAATTTGTGCTGGGCCTTCGGCCCGGGTTCCGATCCGCCACGAATTCCTCGTCACTGCCCGCTGCCCACTACCCACTGCCCACTACTTGCTCCCGCCGCCCATGAGCGGCACGCGCGCCGGCAAGGTCTTGGCCAACGCCCGGGCGAAGGCCTCCGCCGGCTTCAGGCTGGTCGCGCCGTTGGCGCCCGCGAGGGTGTTTCCCTTGCGGAAGATGACGTCGAACAGGCCGATATTGGAGCTGACGACCATCTCGTCGGCTCCCTCGGCCTCTAGCGGCTTGAGCTCGGCGCCATCCAGCTTGACGCTTTCCCGATACTTCGCCAGCATGTCCTTGGCCTCCTTGTCATCCTTGTAGGGGCGCAGGAAGCCCTGCCAGGTCACCTCTTTTTCCTTATAGTCGGCCATGAAGACGTCGGAGAGGAAGCTGTAGCCAAACACATCCTGGGCCACGTACTTGTCGCCGCCCTGCTTGTTGCCCGCTGGGAGCATGGCAAAGTACGTGGCCGGGGTGACCGCACCGCTGGCGGCGGGTTTGGCCGCGGCGGGTTTGACCGCGTCAGCCGCCGACTTGCCCTCGCCTTCGGGCGTGGCGGGAGCCGAGCGCGTGCTCACCGATGGGGCAGCGGACGCGGCGCCGGGCTTCTGCTGGGCGGCGACGCGCTTGGCCAGTTCCACGGCAAACGCGGCGAACTTCGGGTCGTCCTTGGTCGAGACAATCTGGTTGTAATATTTACCCGCGTAAAAGAGCGTGCTTCCCGCCGCGGTGTAGCCCTCGTCTCCCACCGGGATCACCTTGGCGTCGTCGGGCTTCTCGGAGCCATACTTGCCCAGGGCCTTGAGCGGATTGGCCATCTCGTAGATGTAAAGTTGCAGCTCGTCGGCAGAGTCTCCCGTGGGGTGGTAGAAGGTATAAGCCATCCCTTTCACGTCATACTGGAGGAAGCTCTCGGCGCGGCCGTCGATCTTCTCGTAGAGGTTCTCGGCATTGAAGGTCTCGGTGTAGCGGTCGCCCGACTTGCCCACGGTCCATTCGGCGGGCAGGCCGGTCAGTGGCAGCATGGCAACAATGCCTTTTTGCGGCTCCGGCACGGCGGACAGCTCGGCCTGAAGCTGCGCGGGGGTGAGGCCGGAACCGGCAGGCGCCGGCGTCGGACTGGTCGCGACAGCCCCGGCCTGGGCGGGGGAGGCCACCACGACGGTTCCCGGTCCTCGGCCCGCTGCCGCCAGGGCATTTTGCAACTCGACCGGCAGCGCCGTGGCGTCGATCAATTGCTGCGGACCGTCGACCCCGACGCTCTTCCGCACGCCTGCCAGCGACTGGAGCACGGCCGGAAACGCCTGGGCCACCTGCGCCGAGGTCGCCGAGGCGCGCAGCGCCAGCATGGCCTGGTCCAGCTTCTTGACGTTGTCGACCAGGTTCTTCCGCTCGACCGCCAGCCGCTCCATCTCGTTCTTGACCGCCGCGTCGGCTTCCTCGAGACTCTTGAACCCCCGGCCTTGTTCCAGAACCGACCAGGTGCGGTTGGGGTCGTACTCGTAGCGGTTCTTGTCGAACGAGCGGCTCTTGAGGACCAGGGCCGCGAAGATGGCCGGAATCATCATGACCAGCACCATCGCCGCGACGACCGCCGCGAACCCCGGGCGCTGCATGACCCGGCCCCTGCGGGCCTTGAACCACTCCATCCGCCCGAGCACGGCGAAAGCCAGCGGCGTGGTCGCAATCGCCACCAGGGCCGCCAGAAGCGCCGTGACCAGAAGCGGATCGTCCGCCAACTCATTACCGATCTTCGTCCACAGTCCTGTGACGTTCATCGTGCCGCCGCCATCGGTCCGCGAAAGTAGGGTCAGTCTCGATTGATCAGCCGAGAAGTCGATCGCCCGGGGAGGGAAGGATAGAGAGGCGATTTCGGTTCACATGCGAGGTTCCACGCGTCCCCCGAGCTCGTGCGCGAGATCCGAACCGCGTCGGCTGGCCGCGACCCGGACGACAGCCCCATTATAGCGCCGGCTCAAGGAAGAGGACAATCCTGAGCAACGGCATTGGCTCGAGGAATGGCTGACGACTATCGCCCGCCGATGCGATTGAGTATCGACAGCAGCGCTCGACGCAGCTCGGTCATGCCGCGAAAGCGATCGGCTGGGTCCTTGCGCAGGCAACGCTGAACGACCCGGTCGACATCAACCGCGACGCGAGCCATCGAGCGAGCGATCGACGGGACAGTGGACGGCGGATCATATCGAGTGTGCTGGCGATCAAGCATGCCCATTGACTTCCCTCGGAAGGGAAGCTTGCCGGTGATCATCTCGAAGAGGACGACGCCGAAGGCGTAGATATCCGCCCGGATGTCGACGGAGGCGGGATCACGGAACTGCTCCGGGGCCATGTACGCTCCGGTGCCCAGCTTCGAGCCGGAGCGAGTCAGTCGGGGATTGAAGGGCTCCAGGGGAATCACGGACTCCGACGACTCCTTGTCGACCGTGCCGGGGGTGGGCGGGCCCGGCGCGCTCGTACCGTTTGTTCCCACCGGTTGAGCGACGCGAGCCGGGGCGGACTTGGTCAGACCAACCGGCTTGCTGATCTGGTCCCGAGGGTCGGTGAAGATGATTCGCTGGGGCGAGCGCGGAGCGTCCGCCAGGGGAATAGAGCCGTCGGGAAGTTCAGGACGGACGGCAACCATCTCTTCGCAAATTCGGGCCAGGCCGAAGTCGGTGATCTTGAGGATTCCTCCCTCCGTGATCAGCAAGTTGCCCGGCTTGATGTCTCGATGGCAATTGAGCCCCTGCCGAAGTGCATGCTCCATCCCTTGGCAAAACTGAACGCCGAACCGGAGCGCCTGGGCCAGGTCGAGCTTGGGCGTGCCGATCCAGCGGATGAGGTCGCCCCCTTGCACCAGCTCGAGGATCACATAAGGCTTTCCTTCAATGATCTCGACGGCGTGGGCCTGCACGATGTTAGGGTGTTGCCCGAGCTGAACCCAGAGCCTGCACTCCTTGGCGAACCGCGAGCGCCTGATCTTGTGGCTAAGGAGTTCGTCTTTGAGAGTCTTCAGGGCCACCACGGAGCGGCCGCACTGGACCATGTGGTCATGAACAACGTAGACCAGGCTCATTCCGCCTTCGTGAACGTCGAAGACCTCGAACCGATCGCCAATCCAGTCTCCAACTCTCCGCACACCCAGCATGGGAAGTCACCTTGTCTGGGGGCATAGTCACCCTGCACAAAGAGGCTTTGCTTGGCCCGAGTCCATTATACGACTCGTGATTCGCGGAGTAGGGACGTCGATTGAGTCCTAAAAAAGATTTCAGGTTGGCCGGAGCGACTTTTTCGAAGTGTCCTTGCCAGCCGACTGATTGAAGGTCTCAATCCCAAACCCAGGCGGCGGGGTCGGGCGACCCGCGCCGAACGGAGCAAGAGCGGGACTGACCACTGGCAACTGACCACCGGCAACTCACTACTCGCCACTCCCCTGCCCTACCTGCCCCGACCTAATTCCCAGCCCAGAGCGGAGAGACGGTAGAGACGGTGAGGCAGCCCGCCAAAGGCAATTTCCGTGTCGTAGCGAAAACCAACCTTTTCCATGACGCGCTGCGAGGCGATGTTCGAGGGCAGGGTCCAGCAGGTGATTTCCGGGAACTCGAAGCGTTTGAAGCCGATATCGAGACTGGCCACCGCGATCTCGGTGGCCAGCCCCTTGTTCCAACAATCGAAAACCACGGAATAAACCAGCCCCACGACGTCTTGCCCATCGACCGTGTAGTACTGGAGACCTCCTCGGCCGACGAATCGACCGTCTTTCCTGGACCGAAAGAGCCACAACCCAAAACCGTGCTGGGCCCAGTGGGCCACGCTCTGAACAAGCCCATCCTTGGTGACATGGTCGGGAAGGATCTGACCATCAGGAGAGAGAGTCTTCAAAACCTGAGGATGCAGGTGAAGCTGACGCACCTCCGGATAGTGGTTCAACCGCAGCCGCTCCGCAACCATCCGGGGCGTGTTAAAACGCTCGATCCCCAGAGCCACCCGACTCGTCTCTGGCAGACTCATGCCGCGCCTGCTCTCTCTGCATCGAAAGAACTGCCCCCTTCTATTCTACGTCATTCCAATAGCGTTTGGTCGATTGGATTGACCGTCAAGGGGGCGATGTTCTCCGAAACAGACGAAGATGCGGAATCACCTCGCATTGAGAGTCCAGTAAGGCCCCGGTCCAAATGCGATTCCAACCTGGGTGATACCGGGGTCCAGCATGTTCTGTCGATGCCCCGGAGATTCCATCCATCCTTGCGCCACGGATGCGGCATCCCCATAGTTCCAGGCGCAGTTCTGAACGCCGGCGGGATTGACGTGGTGGCCGATTCCGCGAAAACATTGGAGGAGATTGTTGCGGTGGGCCCACGATGACAGGTTGGAGTCGTACGCCACGGGAGGAAGCCCAGCCCGGGCTCGAATGCGATTGAGAATGGCCGTGAATCCGTAAGGATCAGCCCCAGTGTACTGATATGCCTGTGCAGGTTGCACTTGCGCGGGTTGGGCATCGGCTGCCGGGGCCGGGTAGCCCGCGGCCACTTGATGCTGATGGATGCGTGCGAACAACCGGGAAAGTGGTCCGCCTGAGGGACTCTGAGCGTGAACCGAAGTTGTCATGGATATGAAGATCAGAGCCATTGCGGCGCTGCGAGTGGTTCTGGACATCGTTGTACCCTGCTCGCTTTCAAGGACAGTAAGTCAATGATCATCCCTGCCCAGAATTGATTTCATCCCTGAACCAGCCGAGCACCTTCCTGGGCAACCATCGTGCCAATTTGGATAATATGGCTAGTTTAGAGAAATATTGTCGTGCACGATTCGGGTGATAGGGATTGTGCCAGCGGCAAGGTCCGCCGCGACGGAGAGGAGCGGAGGTGATGAATCCCAAAATTACAGAGCCGTGCGAAGAAAGGTAAAACGGGGGGAAAGAAGAGACCGCTCGCCGAACGCCAACGAGTTGCGGCCGTCCCAATTTCGCATTCCGACTTCCGCTTGAGCCGGTTCGCCGGCCTCCACAAGCGATCTTGCGCGTGATGCGGAATTTGCCGTGAATCACTGTTTTACCGAGACGCCAGGCGATTTTTGATCTCTGGCGCAGTCCATGGCCCGAAAGACCGTGGTAGAATCTAGGTTGAATAGAGAAAATAGGGATGTTGCGCCCCGCACCCGGAACACAAGCATCCATGATTGCATTGAAAGCTCCTTCACTCTCCAGCCGGGAGTCGAGAATACCCGCCCGCTGCCCACTGCCCACTCGAAAAGACGCCAGCGTACAGTGGTGTACAAACGCGGGAATTTCGCCGAAAAAGTGCCACTTAGTGCCACTTTCTGGGGCGTTAGGATTAACCCTCGACCCGTCG